>NZ_JBFULH010000086.1:0-13767 GCF_056400445.1 Pseudomonas sp. P5_B2
ATAATTATTGACTGTTACTCCGCTATCGCGAGCAGGCTCGCTCCCACATTTGATTGGCGGTGGTTTTAGATCCCCTGACTACGCAACCAGCTCATCAACTGCGGTAACGGGAAAGCCCCGCTCTGGCGCGCCACTTCCCGGCCGTTTTTGAACAGAATCAAACTCGGAATCGAGCGAATCCCCAACTGCGCCGACAGCTGCGGGTTCGCCTCGCTGTCCAGCTTCGCCAACCGGCACTTGCCTGCCAACTGACCGGCCGCCTGCTCGAACACCGGCGCAAACGACTTGCACGGCCCACACCAATCCGCCCACACGTCCACCAACAACGGCAGATCGCCTTTGATCTGGCTGGCGTAATCGCCTTGCTTCAATTCGAATGGCTTGCTGAGCAGAACCTCGGCCTTGCAGCGACCACATTTTGGATTGTCGCTGAGGCGCTCGGCCGGGATGCGATTCAGGCCGTTGCAGTGGGGGCAGGGGATTAGCAGTGGGGTGGTCATTGGAGATCCAAAAAGTTGAGCAATCAGACACGCTGATTTGGAGTTGGGGTCAGAACTTATCAAGTCAGTAGGATAAGAAGGCACGCTCACCACTGTCGCAAATGCTCACAGTTTTGAGATTTGCAATCCTAGAGCGTGGCTACGCTGGAGGGATTCAACATTCTCTTTGTTGTTTTCCGAGGAGGTCGCTTTGCTTTCATTCGCGTGCTACGTTTGTTGCACTTATCGAGAGATCGATACTTTCCCATTGCCGGATAGGAGTTCTCCCATGTCCGTGACTTCCAAAATCCGCCGTCAAGGTGGTGCCGCAGTAATTACGCTTCCGCCTACCTTGTTGAAGCTCCTGCACTTAGAGGTTGGAGCGCAGTTGGAACTGAACGTGGTTGATGGCGAGTTGATTGCTCGCCCTGTTGCACCGTCTCCCCGTAAACGCTACAGCTTGACCGAGTTACTTGAGGGTTCCGAAGAAATGGCTGAACTGAATGCGCAGACAGCGTCTGCGCGTGAAGGTAATCCAGTTGGCCGGGAGTTGGGTTAATGGTCCATCGACAAGCCCCGCAGCGAGGCGACGTCTATTGGGTTGACCCAAATCCGGTTGCGGGGCGAGAAATGATGGATCGGCACCGCTTCGTGGTGATTACGCCAAGGGAAATCAATGCCTTGGGTGTCAGCATGACTGTCCCTGTCACCAGTGGCGGCAACTTCAGTCGAAACTCGGGACTTACAGTTGTCGTTTCCGGTCATGACACGACGGGTGTCGCGGTGTGTAATCAGGTACGCAGTTTTGATATTGAACAGCGCGTCCGTGACGGGTCTGCCAAGTTTATCGAGCGTCTTGATGACGTGACGATGGCCGACATCGTTGCTCGAGTCGTCAGTGCCATCGATCCGCTGGAATAACCTTCCTCAAGACGAACAACTAATCTCCAAATGCTTCCCCCACTCCGGCGGTCGCTCGGCATAACTGTCCATGCCCGGCTGTTCCTCAAACGGATTACTCAGCACCGCGTGCAACCGGCGAACCTCTGAGTAGTCGCCGCTCTCAGCCGCATCAATAGCCTTTTGCGCCAGGTAATTGCGCAGGATGTACAGCGGATTGACCGCATGCATCCGTGTTTGGCGCTGTTGCTGATCAACCACGCCGTCGCGAGCCACCCGAGCGATGTAGAGCTCGCCCCAGGCATCGAAGCCCTTGATATCGACGAAGTCATCGCGCAAGCGGGCGACGGCCTGTTCAGGTGACTCGTCCCCAAGTCGACGGAAAAACAGGCTGTAATCGACGCCACTGTTCTGCATCAGCTGCAGAAGGTGTTCCAGCAGTTTCTGGTCATCGTCTTCAGCGGTGGTGAAACCGAGGCGGCGGCGCATCAGGTCCAGGTAATGGGCCTGGTACAGCGGCAGGTACAGCCCGAGCGTTTCGCGCAGGGCTTCGACGCTGATGAACGGCGTCAGGGCCTGGGCCAGGGCGCTGAGATTCCACTGGCCGATCGGCACCTGGTTGCTGAAGGAGTACCGGCCCTGATCGTCGGAGTGGTTGCAGATGAAGTGGGCGTCGAAGTCATCGAGGAAGGCGAACGGGCCGTAGTCGAAGGTGATGCCGAGGATCGACATGTTGTCGGTGTTCATCACCCCGTGGCAGAAGCCATACGCCTGCCATTTGGCAATCAGCTCGGCGTTGCGCTCGACGATTTCACGGAACATCGCCAGATATGGTTCCGGTTGTTCCAGGCATTCGGGGAAATGCATGGTCAGCACGTGTTCGCCGAGTTCTTTCTGCTTTTCAGGGCGTTTGGTGTAGTAGAAATATTCGAAATGCCCGAAGCGCACATGGCTGGGTGCCAGGCGCAGGACCATGGCCGCGCGTTCCTGCTTCTCGCGCCACACCGGCGTGTCGGAGCCGATTACGCACAGTGCGCGGGTGGTCGGGATGTTCAGCGCGTACAGCGCCTCAGAGGCAAGGAATTCGCGGATTGAGGAGCGCAAGACCGCACGGCCGTCGCCCATGCGCGAAAAAGGCGTCTGGCCGGCGCCTTTGAGGTGCAAGTCCCAGTGTTCACCGGCCTCGTTGTAGACCTCGCCCAGCAACAAGCCGCGACCATCGCCCAGTTGGGGGTTGTAGGAGCCGAACTGATGCCCGGAATAGACCATCGCCCGTGGCACCGCATCGGCCCAGAGCTTGTGGCCGCTGAACAGCTCGGCGAACTCCGGGGTTTCGGCCACGGCCGGGTCCAGGTCCAGCAGCTTCATGGCCGCAGGGCTGGCAACCACCAGGCGCGGGTTATCAATGGGCTCGGGCAGCACATGGGCGGAAAACGTGTCGCCCAGGCGGGCAAAACGATTATCGAAGGTCAGTTCGTCGAGGGCTTTCAACGGCCATCTCCAGCAGAATGTCCGAGCATTCTGCTAGGGATAGGGCAGTTAGTCGAGCTTGGCGGCTGGCGGTTCTTGCAGCGGTTTACCGTCAGCCATCGGCACGATGGTTTTGTTTTCCGGTTCGACCGGCACCAATTTGTATTCCTGGCCGTGAAGGTTCTTGAGGTAGACCTCCATCTGCCGGAACGAAATGTTGATGTGCTGCTTCTTGAACTCGCGGTTGATGAAGCGGTTGACCTCATCGAGTACCGGGTTGCGATCGCCAAGGTCGCGCACGTGCATGCGCAATTCGTGGTCGAGGGTGCTTTCACCGAAATTCAGGAAGTACACGTGCGGCTCCGGGTCCTTGAGCACGCGTGGGTTGTCCCGGGCGGCCTTGAGCAGCAGCTCTTTGACCAGGTCGAGGTCCGAGCCGTAATCGACGCCGAGCTTGAGCGTTACCCGGGTGATGGTGTCGGTCAGCGACCAGTTGATCAGTTGCCCGGTAATGAATGTCTTGTTCGGGACAATGATGTCCTTGCGGTCGAAGTCGGTGATGGTCGTGGCGCGGATGCGAATCTTGCTGACCGTGCCCGACAGGTTGCCGATGGTGATGGTGTCGCCGATCCGCACCGGGCGCTCGAACAGGATCATGATGCCGGAGATGAAGTTCGCAAAAATTTCCTGCATCCCGAACCCCAGGCCGACCGAGAGCGCTGCCACCAGCCATTGCAACTTGTCCCAGCTCACGCCGAGGGTGGATAAGGTCGTGACGAAACCGACCCCGGCAATCACGTAAGACAGTAGTGTGGTCGTGGCGTAGGCGCTGCCCTGCGCCAGATTGAGCTTGGACAGCACGAACACTTCCAACAGGCCCGGTAAGTTTCGGGCGAGGGCGAAGGTGATGCCGATGATGATCAGCGCACCCAGCATGTCGCCGATGCTGATCGGCACCATGCTCATGGTCGCGCCCGTGCCGCTGGTGTATTCGTAGAGAGTGATGTTGTCCAGGTACGAGAACACCGAAATCAGATCGGACCAGGCCCAGTACAGTGCACCCATGAAAGCGCCGAGCAGCGCCAGACGGATCAGGCGCAGGGACTGTTCGTTGACCTTCTCGATGTCCAGCGTCGGTTCTTCGATCACGGCTTCGCCGTCACCGGCCTCTTTCGCAGCCAGACGTTTGGTCAGGGCTCGCTGGTACGCCAGGCGGCGGGCGGCAACGCTGAGGCCGCGAACAAACGTGGCTTCGATCACCAGCCAGAACATCAGCAGGTAAAGGGTATTGATCAGTCGGTCAGTGAGCTTGAGTGCGGTGTAGTAGTAGCCGAAGCACACCGCCACGAACAACGCGATCGGCAGGGCGGTAAACAGGATCCCCACTAGTTTGCGAAATAGCGAAGCGTTCTCGTGCGTCGGGCTGCGCATCAGCAAGCGGCTGAGCAGCCAGGCCATCAAGGCGTAGCAGGCCAACACCACGGGCATGCCGAGTACATCATCGGCCAGGGTTGCCGGTTGCAGCTCGGCGACGGCCACCACTGCCACCAGCGCCATCACCACCAGACCGAGTCGACGGATCCAGCCCTGAAGGAATTCGACCTGAGGTTTTTCCCAGCGGAAATGCAGTTCGGCCACGCCACCCGGCGCGAGGATCCGGTAGGCGGTGTAGAACACCAGCCAAGCCTGAGCCATTTGCAGCAGCGCTGCGCCCATGTTGGCGTTCTGCCCGCGCGCGTCGATCTGCAAGGCGAGGCCGCACAAGGCTAGGCCCAGCGCGACCGGCAGCGCCAGCAAAATATTGACCAGAATGGCCTGCGGCGTGTGCCACTGGCTGTCGCGCTTGAAGTGGCCGATGTCCTTGTGAACCTTGTTCAGTTGGGCATACAGGCTTTTACGTCGCCACAACAAAACACCAATCAGCAGCACCAACGGCAGAAACAACAGGGGCCGTTGAATCAGACCGTCGCTCAACTCACTCAGGCTGGAGAACCACGGCAAGGTCGTGATCTGGCGCTGCAAGCGTTCCGGTACCGCGCGTATCCATTCCATGTCCAGCGGTTTGTTGCTGGGAATCCAGAACATTTGTTCGTCGAGGGTCGCGCGCAGGCTTTGCGCGGTGCTCAGCAGTTGTTTCTGATTGAGTTGCAGGGTGATGGATTCGTTGAGTACGGCACTCAATTCGCGGTTCAGTCGCTCCAGCAGGTCGGCGCGGGTCGTGGCCAGTTCCAGCAGACTCTTGCGCAGTTGCGGGGTGACTTGTTCCGGTGGTTGAGTCGACAACAGGTTGTCAACGTAGCTGGCCGGGTTGCTCAGCAGTTCGCGTTGTTGGTTGACGTCAAACTGATACAGGCGAATGTCGGCAATCTGGTCCGCCAGGTTGCGGTCGAGCCTTAAACGCGGCAGGGACTGTTTCTGTTTATAAAGAATCTTGGAGAGCAACAAGCTGCCCTTGAGCACGTTGATTTGCTCGTCCAGCGCCGAATCGCTCTGAGTGACGTTGTCCAGTTGCTGCTTGGTCAGCAGGTTTTGCTGAGTGACGTCGTTGAGACGGTCCGTGCTTTTGAGCAAGTAGTCGGAAAGCTTCAGGTTGGCTGCGCTTTCGGCGGCCAACAGGCTGCTGCCGCCGGATTTCTGAGCCTCGATGGATTGCTGGGTCACCGTTTCCTGGGACTGGGCCAGGCGTTTCTGATTGATCAGGGTTTGCAGTTCCTGGATTTCCTGATCCAGGCGATCGGATTTTTCCGAGAGCAAATCGTGCTGGCCATTGCCCAGATCCTGTAGCTGGTTGTTGCCGGCCAGTTCCTGGCGACGCAGTGGAATCAGTGCGTTCAGGGCGGCAAGTTCGGCATTGAGCAAATCGCGCTGTTCGCCGCTCAAGGTTTTGCCGGCATCTTTGCCGGTCTTGAGGATGTTGTTGATTTGTTGAATACGCGTCTGGCTGGCCGAAATCTCGGCTTGGGCGCGTTCCGGACGAGTCTGGGCGGTAATCACCAGACTGTTGGCGTCGGCCAGGGCTTTTTGCAGATCGCTTTGCTGGGTCGAGCGCTCGGTGAGCATTTGCTCGAGTTGCGGGATCGACAGGTTGGCATAGCGTTGCGTCACTGGCTGCACTTTGCTGGCCTTCAGGCGCGCCAGTTCACGCTGATTCTCGATGACTTGCTTTGGCGCGGCGGCCAGTTGCTGCTTGACATCGGCCAGTTTCTGCTCGTAGTCACGCTGGTTGTTGAGCTGGGTCAGCGTGTTTTGCAGAACGGCTTGCAGGGCTTTCTGATCGGCTTCTGGCAGTTTGCGGTCGGCGATCTTGTCCAGGCTTGCCTGTACGGCTTCGCTGGACGGCGGCTCGGCCGCTTGCAGCGTGCCGATGGAGAGGCTCAGGCCCAGCAGGGCCATGATGAAAAAGGTGCGCAGGGTTGACATAGAGACCGATCAAAAACGAGACGAAGAATGGAGTTTAGAGGAACAAGCCCGGACCCGGGCGACTTCCTTCGGGGAATCTGACGCCCACTTTGCCGATCTTGTTCCCCTCC
Source organism: Pseudomonas sp. P5_B2 (assembly GCF_056400445.1). NCBI lineage: Bacteria > Pseudomonadati > Pseudomonadota > Gammaproteobacteria > Pseudomonadales > Pseudomonadaceae > Pseudomonas > Pseudomonas sp. P5_B2. The sequence goes on from NZ_JBFULH010000086.1 coordinate 6,380, forward strand.
ATGACCGCGACGGTCCAAATGGTGTTGTTCCACTCCACCTGGTCACCGACCACGGGCGCACCCCCGACTTTCTGGGCGATGAAATGACCGAGCGACATGTCCGGATCGATGCCTTCGACTTTCAACCCATACAGCGACGCAACCGCGCCCAGCTGGGCGTCTCCTTCGAGCACGAAGTCGCCGAAGAAGCGCAAATCCAGACCCCGTTGCGGTGCCTTGCTGAAGAGTTTTCCGAGGGCCGGCAGATTGTGTTCATGGCCAATAACACACAGTAAATCATCGACTTCGAGCACCGTACTACCCGACGGATGGAGCAATTGCTGGCCACGAAACAGGGCAGCGATGCGCGTGCCTTCGGGCATTTTCAGCTCCCGGAGGGGCGAGCCKATGCACCATTTCTCGGCGCCGAGGCGATAGACGAACATCTCCCATTCGCTGGTGACATGCACTTCCAGGGCGGAACGTGAGATCGGCGCGGGGTCAGGCGGCACCGTCACTTTCAGCAATTTGGCCACCCACGGCAGGCTTGTGCCCTGCACCAGCAGCGACACCAGCACAATAAAGAACGCGAGGTTGAAATAGAGCTGAGCGTTGGGCAGGCCAGCCATCAGCGGAAACACCGCCAAAATAATCGGGACCGCGCCACGCAGGCCGACCCAGGAAATGAATGCCTTTTCGCGGCCATGGAACGCCTTGAACGGCAGCAAACCGATCACCACTGACAACGGCCGCGCAAACAGAATCATCCACAGCGCCAGACCCAGCGCAGGCAGGGCAATCGGCAGCAGGTCGTGCGGTGTGACCAGCAGACCCAGCACCAGGAACATCCCGATCTGCGCCAGCCAGGCCATGCCATCGAGCATGTGCAAAATGCCGTGTCGACTGCGCACCGGGCGGTTGCCGATGACCAGGCCGCACAGATACACCGCCAGGAAGCCGCTGCCATGCAGGGCGTTGGTCAGGGCAAACACCACAAGGCCGCCGGCAATCACCAGAATCGGATAGAGACCGTTGGCCAGATTGATGCGGTTGACCAGTTGCAGCATGACCCAGCCACCGGCGAGTCCGACGACGGCGCCGATACCGAATTCACGCACGAAGTGTACGAGCAGGCTCCAGTGCAGGCCGGTCTCGCCGCTGGCGAGCATGTCGATCAGCGTCACGGTGAGAAACACCGCCATCGGGTCGTTGCTGCCGGATTCGATTTCGAGGCTGGCGGTGACTCGTTCGTTCAGGCCTTTGCCACCCAGCAGCGAGAACACCGCGGCGGCGTCGGTGGAGCCAACAATTGCGCCGATCAACAAGCCCTGAATGATGCTCAGGTTGAACAGCCAGGCGGCCACCATGCCGGTCAACGCCGTGGTAATTAACACCCCGACCGTGGCCAACGACAGGGCAGGCCACAACGCAACGCGGAAACTCGCGACCCGGGTGCGCAAACCACCGTCGAGCAGGATCACCGCCAACGCGAGGTTACCGACCAGATATGCCGTGGGGTAGTTATCGAAAATAATGCCGCCACCGTCAACGCCGGCGGCCATGCCCACGGCCAGGATAATCACCAGAATCGGGATACCGAGGCGGGACGAAAGGGAACTCACCAGAATGCTCGCACCTACCAGCAACGCGCCGATCAGAAACAGGCTGTTGATGGTGATTGCATTCAAAGGCATTACTCCAAAAAACTGAAAGGCGGGCGCAAACTGACCATGCAGTCTGCGTGCCAGCGATTCTAACCTGTTGAAATGTGATGCTGTCAAAAAGGTTTTGCGAGCGATTTGTCGCGTCACGCTAGTGCGAGTGACTGTGGCGAGGGGGCTTGCCCCCGTTGGGGGGCGTAGCGGCCCCAAAATCAGGCACCGCGGTATTTCAGGAAAACGAGTTCGCTGCTATTGGCGACTGCTGCGCAGCCGAGCGGGGGCGAGCCCCCTCACCACAGATTTGTCGCAAAAAGCCTCCCGGCGACGAAGTGCAGGAACCCCATCCGCCAATCACAGTCTTTACTGCTCGCGAGAAAGGTCACCCGCCAGGAAAATCAAGGCCTTTGACCTGAATAACCCTGGCATCCGTGGTGACTTTTCTTTATCGTACGCGCCCTTTGAAAATGCTCGGAAAATCAAAATGTTGGAAGCATCCCTAAGCCAATTGGAACAGCTGGTAAACGACCTGGTGCAACAGAACCAGGCACTGCTGGGCAGCAACCAGACCCTGAGTGCAGAACTGGCTCAGGCCAAAGATGAAAACGAAAGCCTGCAACTGAGCCTGATGGAGCAGGAAGAGAAACAAGGCGCCACTGCCGCACGCATCCAGGCCCTGGTTGAGCGCGTCAGCGCCGGCCCGGTCAGCGCATGAATCAAGGCGCCGCAGGGGTAAAAGTCGTCTCGATCCTGGGGGAGGACTATTCGATCAAGGCGCCGGCCGGGGAAGAGCAAACCCTGCTGGACGCCGCGATGATGTTGAAAGCTGCTTTGGCCGACACCAAAAGAAAGTACCCGACCCTGATCGGTGACCGCCTGTTGGTATTGGCCGCAATGAATCTGTGCTCGCAGCAGATCGAGTTGAAAAAGCAGCACAAGCAGGAACTCGACCGTTACCAAGAGCAAGTCAGCGCCACGGTTGAAGTGATCTCCAAGACGATCGGTCAGCAAGGCTGACACCGCATATTAAAGTGCCCCTTGGCCAGGGGCGCTATCGCCTGATGTATTAACTGCGCCAGGCGACAATTGTGTCCCAGCTTCCATCAGGTTGTTTGTCATAGCGAAATCCTCCTGCCATAGATGTGCGCCCATTTGATATGAGGTAGTCACCCACATCGAGCAGAAGTAGAAACTCCTCAACACCGACCGGTTGTGATGCTCTTTTGACGATGGCTGAACTCAAAACAATTTGGACGAAGTAACGACCGTCGTCTGTTACGACAAATTCTTTTTTAGTCACAGTGGGATTTGTCGAGCCCTTCATTACCGTGCCGCCGACCTTGGCGTATTTGATCAAACTATCTTCGTTCCACGCTCGTTTTGGCAGGGAAATATCGTTGTCTTTGTTCATGACTTCTCTCTCATTGATTACAAGGAAGACGTGCACGTTGTGAGTCCAGGAGACCTAAATTAGTCGCAGATAGCTGTTTTGTAACCTGTCATAGTTGACAGGTGCGCGCTTGTTTTCCCCCCTCGGAGTAAGGCGTTTAACCCACTGAAATATGGCAGCTGTCGCTGCTGCTTGCGCTTTTGCTTAAATAATTGGACGCAATAATTTTCCGCGTTGTGGCAAGGAGTTTTTTAGGCTGTATACAATCGGCACGCCAGTTGCAGTGTTTCAGCCTCTTATTCTTTGGGGGYGTTCCATGCAGTTTTGGCGACGCAGTATTCAATGGCAGTTAATCCTGAGCATGGGCACCGCCCTGCTGGTCAGTATTCTGATCGTGGTGGGCATTTATACCCTCGTGGTTAACCGTCTCGCCCAGAGCTATCTGGTCGAACAAGCCCTGCCGTCGAGCATCGAAGCGATGCGCAACGACATCGAGCGAATCCTCGTTCAACCCCTCACCGCCGCCAAGGACATCGCCAGCAATAGCATGGTGCGCGACTGGTTGGCCGGGGGTGAAGACGATGCCCGGACGGCGACGTTCGTACGGTACCTGGAAGGCATTCGCGCTGAACACAAAGCCTTTACCGCGCTGATTATCGGCACGGCTTCTAATCACTATTTGACCGAAAAAGGCCTGGAACGGACCCTCAGCCGTTCCAACCCCAAAGACGCCTGGTTCTACTCATTCCTCGACAGCAATCAGCCGCGCACCCTCAATATCGACAATGACACCACGACCGGAGAATTGGCGCTGTTCATCGACCTCAAGGTTGAGCACGCGGGTAAAGTCGTGGGCGTTGCCGGCCTCGGGTTGAGCATGAAAGAGTTGTCGGAGCTGATCCACAACTTCAGCTTCGGAGCGCGCGGCAAGGTCTATCTCGTGCGTTCCGACGGTTTGATCCAGGTGCATCCCGAAGCGCAATTCAGTGGCAAACGCACCCTCGCCGAGCAGATTGGCGCGCCGGCAGCGCAGGCCGTCATGGGTCAACTCTCTACCTCCACAGCGTCTGCCACCAACAGCAGCTTCGTGCGCGATGGCGAAGACTTCCTCGCGTTGAGCCTGCCGCTTCGGGACCTGGGCTGGACGCTGGTGGCCGAAGTGCCACAGTCGCAGATCTACGCCGAAGCGCGTCGCGCGATGTGGATGAGCAGCGGCATCGGCCTGGCGGTAGCGCTGGTGTGCCTGTTGCTGGTGGTATTGCTGGCCCGTGGTTTAGTGCGTCCGATCCGTCAGGTAACAGCTGCGTTGGTAGCCATCGGTAGCGGTGGTGGCGATTTGACCCATCGGTTGGATTCCAGTCGCGCCGATGAACTGGGCGATCTGGCGCGCGGCTTCAATCGGTTTCTGGACAGTCAACGCGAAATGATCGGCGAAGTGCTGACCACCAGCGAACGACTGCGCACCGCTGTTGGCCAAGTGGCAAAGGTGGTGGACAACACCGCGGAACGTTCTGGCCGTCAGCAGGAAATGACTGACATGGTGGCCACCGCTGTTCATGAGATGGGCCTGACCGTGCAGGAAATCGCCCAGAACGCTGGCAACGCGGCGATCGCGTCGCAGAATGCTCGCGATGAGGCGATGCAGGCTCGCGAAGTGGTGGGCGGCTCGATCCGGCATATTGAAAGCATGTCCGACGAAATCGGCATCGCAGCGGGTGCCGTGGGTGAGCTGGCCAATCAGGTGGCATCGATTGATCAAGTGCTGGCAGTGATTCGCGGGATATCCGAGCAGACCAATTTGCTGGCGCTCAACGCCGCCATCGAAGCGGCGCGGGCCGGGGACATGGGCCGTGGGTTTGCGGTGGTGGCGGATGAAGTGCGCACCTTGGCGCGACGCACGCAGTCGTCGACCGATGAGATTCAGCAGATGATCGGCAGCCTCAAGCAGGGGGCGGAGAATGCGGTGTCATCGATGCACAGCGGACAAGCGGCGACCGGTACGGGTGTCGAATCGAGCCAGCGTACCGGGGCGTCGTTGACGGCAATTACCGGGCAGGTGGAACGCATCAGTGACATGAACCATCAGGTGGCGACGGCCACAGAAGAACAATCGGCGGTGACGGAAGAGATCAACCGCAACGTCCAGGGGATTTCCGATTTGGCCCGTGCCACCGCCGGGGAAGTCAGGGCTTGTCGTGAAGACTGTCAGACATTGCAGCGCTTGGCGGATGATCTGGCGCGGCAGATGGGCAGTTTCAAGCTGAGCTGATGTGTTGCCTTTGCGGGCCTCTTCGCGAGCAAGCCCGCTCCCACATTTGATCGCTGGCGTTCACAAATTATGTGTTCGCTGGAGATCAAGTGTGGGAGCGGGCTTGCTCGCGAATGGATTTCAGCAGCACCACTAAGCTCTGATCAGAACCACTCATCCTGCATGTTCAAACACACATCATCCCTAGCCTCCAGAATCGCCAGTTCATGGTGGCAACCCGGCACTTCCCACGTCAGGAAATACCGCGCCGCCTGCAGCTTGCCCTTATAGAAACTCTCATCCGCCGCATTACCCTTGGCCAACCCTTCCTCCGCACGAATCGCCTGCTCCAGCCAACGCCAGCCAATCACCGTGTGCCCAAACACTTTCAGGTACAGCGCCGAGTTCGCCAGGCTGCTGTTGACCTTGCCCTGAGCCAGATCAGTCAGCAAGCCAATGGTCACCGTTTGCAAACGTGCCACCAGTTTTTCCAGCGGTTCACGCAGCGCGGTCAAGGATTCATACGCCTGGGCCCGCGCGCTTGTGTCGGCGATCAGTCGGATCAATTGCTTGAGCCCCGCACCACCGTTCTGCGCCAGCTTGCGGCCCAGCAAGTCCAGCGACTGAATGCCGTGCGTACCTTCATGAATCGGGTTCAGACGGTTGTCGCGGTAGTACTGCTCCACCGGGTATTCGCGGGTGTAGCCGTGGCCGCCGAGAATCTGGATCGCCAGTTCGTTGGCCTTCAGGCAAAACTCCGACGGCCAGGATTTGACGATAGGCGTCAGCAAATCCAGCAGTTCTTGGGCCTGCTTGCGCTCGGCTTCGGCCTCAAGCGTGGTGGTGTCATCGAACAATCGCGCTGCGTACAGGCCGAGATCGAACGAACCTTCGACGTACGCTTTCTGGGTCAGCAACATGCGTTTAACGTCGGCGTGTTGAATGATCGCCACTGGCGCGGTGTTCGGGTCCTTGCTGTCCGGTACGCGACCTTGCGGGCGCTCGCGGGCATATTCCAGCGAATACAAATAACCGGCGTAACCGAGCATCACCGCGCCCATGCCGACGCCAATTCGCGCCTCGTTCATCATCTGGAACATGTAGCTCAAACCGTGGTGCGGCTTGCCCACCAGATAACCCACACACTCGCCGTTATCGCCGAAATTCAGCGCGGTGGACGTGGTGCCGCGCCAGCCCATCTTGTGGAACAACCCGGCCAGCAACACATCGTTGCGCTTGCCGAGGCTGCCGTCATCGTTGACCAGAAACTTGGGCACGATGAACAGCGAAATCCCCTTCACCCCGGCTGGTGCGTCCGGCAGCTTGGCCAGCACCATGTGCACGATGTTTTCCGACAGCGGGTGGTCGCCGCCGGAGATAAAAATCTTGTTGCCCTTGAGGCGATAAGTCCCGTCGGACGCAAGTTCGGCGCGGGTACGAATGTCCGACAGCGACGAGCCGGCATGCGGCTCGGTCAGGGCCATGGTGCCGAAGAAGCGGCCGTCGATCATCGGTTGCAGGAAGCGCTGCTTCTGCTCCTCGGTCCCGAAGCTTTCAATCAGGTTCGCCGCGCCCATGGTCAAAAACGGGTACGAAGTAGACGCCGCGTTGGCCGATTGAAAATGCGCGAAGCACGCTTGAGACAGCAGCGTAGGCAGTTGCATGCCGCCCGCGTCAAAACTGCGTGCGGCATTGAGGAAACCTGCTTCGAGGAACGCATCCACCGCCGGTTTCACTTCCGGAATCAGAATCGCCTGGCCGTTCTCATAGCGCGGCTCGTTCTCGTCGCCCTTTCGGTTGTGCGGTGCAAAGAACTTCTCGGCGATATTGCGAGCGGTGGCGATGGCGGCATCGAAGGTCTCGCGATYGTGCTCGGCGAAACGCTCACGCTGGGTCAGGCCCTCGGCATCGAGGACTTCATACAGCTCGAAAGCCAGATTGCGGGAACTGAGCAACGTCTCGGACATGGCGGCCTACCTTTTTTTGGAGTGGACCGGAGTCTAGGCGTGGGGAGGGCGGGGTGAACAGGATGATTGATGAGCGTGATGGTGGAGTCCTGGCACCGCTAATCAAATGTGGGAGCGGGCTTGCTCGCGAAGGCGGAGTGTCAGTC
>NZ_JBFULH010000087.1:0-13445 GCF_056400445.1 Pseudomonas sp. P5_B2
GCCAGGGCCTGGGCAAACAGTTGCTACGCTATGCTCTGGAACACCTGCATGCCGATAAGCTGGACGTCAACGAACAGAACTCACAAGCGCTGGGGTTCTATTTCAAACAAGGCTTTGAGGTGATCGGCCGCTCCGAGTTTGACGGCATGGGCCAGCCTTATCCGCTGTTGCACATGCGACTGCGTCAAAATCAGCAACATTCGCGGCATGGCTGACACAAAACAGAACAACCGTGGGAGCGAGCCTGCTCGCGAAAGGGCCATCAGTTTCACATCAATGTTGACTGATAAACCGCTTTCGCGAGCAGGCTCGCTCCCACAAAAAGCCGAACCTCGCAAATGGAGCCGGGATTAACCGGCGCCAGGCAGGTACAATGCCCACCCCTTTTTTGTTACGGCCCTGTCATGACTGACCCGATTCGTCTCTCCAAACGCCTCATCGAACTCGTCGGCTGTTCCCGTCGGGAGGCTGAGCTGTTCATCGAGGGCGGCTGGGTGACCGTGGATGGTGAAGTCATCGACGAGCCGCAATTCAAGGTCGACACGCAAAAAGTCGAACTCGATCCAGAGGCCAAGGCCACCGCACCGGAACCGGTGACCATTCTGTTGAACGTGCCCGTGGGCATGGACGCGGATACCGCCATGGCCACCCTGAGCGCCGAGACCCTGAGCGAAGAACACCGCTTCAGCAAACGTCCGCTCAAGGGCCACTTCCTGCGCCTGACCGCCAGCACCGACCTGCAGGCCAACGCCAGCGGATTGCTGGTGTTCACCCAGGACTGGAAGATCCTGCGCAAGCTCACCGCCGATGCCAGCAAGATCGAGCAAGAGTATGTGGTCGAGGTGGAAGGCGACATGGTTGCTCACGGTCTCAACCGCCTGAACCACGGCCTGACCTACAAGGGCAAGGAACTGCCGGCAGTCAAAGCCAGCTGGCAGAACGAAAACCGTCTGCGTTTTGCGATGAAGAACCCGCAACCGGGTGTGATCGCCCTGTTTTGCCAGGCCGTTGGCCTGAAGGTCGTCGCCATCCGCCGCATCCGCATCGGCGGCGTGTCCATCGGCAAAGTGCCGCTGGGGCAATGGCGCTACCTGTCCGGCAAAGAGAAGTTCTAAGGCTTCTCCCGCCGCCACACATTCCGGCGCCGCTGTTTGATACGGCGCCCACTGCTGAATATCAGGATTGCACACCATGATTCACAACGACGTATTGCGCAGCGTTCGCTACATGCTGGACATCAGCGACAAGAAAGTCATCGAGATCATCAAGCTCGGCGGCATGGACGTGTCCATGGAAGACCTGCTGACGTACCTCGACAAGAAAGAGGAAGACGAGGAAGGCTTCGTCCGCTGCCCGGACGACGTCATGGCGCACTTCCTTGATGGCCTGGTGATCTTCAAGCGTGGCAAGGACGAAAGCCGTCCGCCGCAGCCGATCGAAATCCCGGTGACCAACAACGTCATCCTGAAAAAACTGCGCGTGGCCTTCGAATTGAAAGAAGACGACATGCACGCAATCCTCAAGGCTGCCGAGTTTCCGGTATCCAAGCCTGAGCTGAGCGCACTGTTCCGCAAGTTCGGCCACACCAACTACCGCACCTGCGGCGACCAGCTGCTGCGCAACTTCCTCAAAGGCCTGACCCTGCGCGTTCGCCCGCAGTAAGCGCCCCGCCCACTGTAGGAGCACAGCTTGCTGGCGATAGCGTTTTGATGATCGCCATCGCCAGCAAGCTGTACTCCTACAGAAGCGGCCGCAGGCCAGGCTGTATAGCCCCTCATTCCTCGCAAAAATAGTGGCTCCGCTGACGGCGGCTGACGACTAGGGTGTCTTGACACTCAGCTCTCAGGATTCGCCATGCACCCGTACTTTTCCCTGCAAGGCCGCACCGCACTGGTGACCGGCGGCACCCGTGGTATCGGCAAAATGATCGCCAAGGCTTATGTCGAAGCCGGCGCAACCGTGTACGTCTGCGCCCGGGATGCCGAAGCCTGCCAGGAAAYGGCTGAGGAACTGAGCGCATTCGGTTGTTGCCACGGGGTGGCCGCCAACCTGGCGACCGAAGAAGGCGTACTTGAACTGGCTGCGCGACTGGGCGAACAGATCACTCATCTGGATATTCTGGTGAACAACGCCGGCACTACTTGGGGCGCGCCCCTGGAGAGCTACCCGGTAAAAGGCTGGGAAAAGGTCATGCAGCTCAACGTGACGTCGGTGTTCAACTGCATTCAGCAGTTTTTGCCGTTGTTGCGAAAAGCCGGTTCTGAAGCCAATCCGGCGCGGATCATCAACATCGGCTCGGTGGCCGGGATATCTTCCTTTGGTGAACAGGCTTATGCCTACGGCCCAAGTAAAGCGGCCTTACACCAATTGTCGCGGATACTGGCGCGGGAGCTGGTGTGCCAGCACATCAACGTCAACGTGATTGCACCGGGACGTTTCCCGAGCAAGATGACCCAGCATATCGGCAATGATGAACAGGCACTGGCAGAAGATACGGCGTTGATTCCGATGAAGCGTTGGGGGCGGGAAGAGGAAATGGCGGCGCTGGCGATCAGCCTGGCGAGCACGGCGGGGGCGTATATGACCGGGAATATCATTCCTTTGGATGGGGGGTTTAGTCTCTGAGATCGGCGGCGCGTCCTTCGCGAGCAAGCCCGCTCCCACATTTGATCGAGTTCGTCCGGCCAATTCGGTCAARTGTGGGAGCGGGCTTGCTCGCGAAGAGGCCCTTGTAGCCGCCACAGATCCAGAGACGATCGGGTTATGATGCCCACCCTCTCCCCGCTTCGACCCAGACCATGACCTACAGCGTTTCCCCCATCGGCTTCGTGCGCTCCTGCTTCAAAGAGAAGTTCGCCATCCCGCGCCAACCGCAACTGGCCCCGGCCGCTCGCGGTGTTCTGGAACTGGTCGCGCCGTTCGATCAGGGGGATGCCGTGCAGGGCCTGGAGCAGGTCAGTCACGTCTGGCTGCTGTTCCTGTTCCATCAGGCACTGGAAGAAAAACCACGGCTCAAAGTTCGCCCTCCCCGTCTGGGCGGCAACAAATCCATGGGCGTGTTCGCCACCCGTGCCACACATCGACCCAATGGCATCGGGCAATCCGTGGTCAAGCTGGACAAGGTCGAAGCCAATCGCCTGTGGATATCCGGTATCGACCTGCTGGACGGCACGCCGATTCTCGACATCAAACCCTACGTGCCTTACGCCGACATCATCGACAGCGCCTCCAACAGCATCGCCAGCGCCGCGCCACAGCTGATTCCCGTGCAGTGGACGGATTCGGCCCTGCAACAGGCTCACGGCCATGCTCAGCGCCTTGATGAACCCTTGGTGGCRTTGATCGAGCAATGTTTGGCACAAGATCCTCGCCCGGCGTACCAGATTCCTACACCCGAGCGGGAATATGGGGCGCAGTTCTGGGATCTGGATGTGCGCTGGCACTATCCCGAGGCCGGTATTATCCGAGTCCTCGAAGTCATCCCGGTCTCAACTCTGTAGGAGCCGAGCTTGCTCGCGATGGTAATCTCCGAGACGCCATCGCCGGCAAGCCGTACTCCTGCAGAGACATAAAAAAGCCCCCATTGCCTACACAGACAATGGGGGCTTTTCAGGGGTGCGCTTGCTTACTTCTCGACGAACGCACGCTCGATCAGGTAATCACCCGGCTCGCGCATCCGCGGCGAAACTTTCAGGCCGAAGCTGTTCAACACTTCGCTGGTCTCGTCGAGCATGCTCGGGCTGCCGCACAGCATGGCGCGGTCGTCCTGCGGGTTGATCGGAGGCAGGCCGATATCGCTGAACAGCTTGCCGCTGCGCATCAGGTCGGTCAGGCGACCTTCGTTCTCGAATGGCTCGCGGGTCACGGTCGGGTAGTAGATCAACTTGTCACGCAGGGCATCGCCGAAGAACTCGTTCTGCGGCAGGTGCTCGGTGATGAATTCGCGGTAAGCGACTTCGTTGACGTAACGTACGCCGTGGCACAGGATCACTTTTTCGAAACGCTCATAGGTTTCCGGGTCCTGGATGACGCTCATGAAAGGCGCCAGACCGGTACCGGTGCTGAGCAGGTACAAATGTTTGCCAGGCTTCAAGTCATCCAGCACCAGCGTGCCGGTAGGCTTCTTGCTGATGATGATCTCGTCGCCTTCCTTCAGATGCTGCAACTGGGAAGTCAGCGGACCATCAGGCACCTTGATGCTGAAGAACTCGAGATGCTCTTCCCAGTTCGGGCTGGCAATCGAGTAAGCGCGCATAAGCGGGCGGCCGTTGGGCTGTTGCAGGCCGATCATCACGAACTGACCRTTCTCGAAGCGCAGACCCGGATCGCGGGTGCACTTGAAGCTGAACAGAGTGTCGTTCCAGTGATGAACACTGAGGACACGCTCGTGGTTCATGTTGCTCATGTACGTGGGACTCCTGGAGATTTTGCCTGCGCCTTCGATATGCGCAATTGCATCGCATTCTAATGGCAGAGACAATATCTGTTAAATGGATTATTAAGATAAGGGTTATCGGTTATATAGATATGCGATTTACTCTCAGACAACTTCAAGTATTCGTCGCCGTCGCCCAGCAGGAAAGCGTTTCCCGTGCTGCGGGCTTGCTCAACCTGTCGCAATCGGCGGCGAGCACCTCGATCACCGAACTGGAGCGCCAATCCAGCTGCCAGCTGTTCGACCGCGCCGGCAAGCGGCTGGCCCTCAACGCCCTCGGCAAACAGCTGCTGCCACAAGCCGTGGCGCTRCTCGATCAATCCAAGGAAATCGAAGACCTGCTCAACGGCAAGACCGGGTTCGGCTCTTTGGCGGTCGGCGCGACCCTGACCATCGGCAATTACCTGGCCACCTTGCTCATCGGCAGCTTCATGCAGCGCCACCCGGAAAGCCAGGTGAAGCTGCACGTACAGAACACGGCCAATATCGTGCAGCAAGTGGCCCACTATGAAATTGATCTGGGTCTAATCGAAGGCGATTGCAGCCATCCGGACATCGAAGTGCAGAGCTGGGTCGAGGATGAACTGGTGGTGTTTTGCGCGCCCCAGCACCCATTGGCCAAACGCGGTATCGCGACCATGGAGGAACTGAGTCACGAGGCGTGGATCTTGCGAGAGCAAGGCTCTGGCACACGGCTTACCTTCGACCAGGCCATGCGCCACCACCACAGTGCGCTGAACATTAGACTGGAGCTGGAGCACACCGAAGCGATCAAGCGCGCCGTGGAGTCGGGATTGGGGATTGGCTGTATTTCGCGGCTGGCGCTACGCGATGCCATTCGCCGTGGCAGCCTGGTGCCGGTGGAGACACCGGACCTGGACCTGGCGCGGCAATTCTATTTCATCTGGCACAAACAGAAATATCAGACATCAGCGATGCGCGAATTCCTCGACCTGTGCCGCGCTTTTACCGCTGGGGTTCAGCGCAGCGACGAGATCGTTCTGCCGAACATTGCTTAAAGCAGAATGACGGCCCACACCAGCGCAATCATGGTCAACGCCACGAATTGAGCAGCGCTGCCCATGTCCTTGGCGTTCTTGGACAGCGGGTGCAATTCGAGGGAAATGCGATCGATGGCCGCTTCTACTGCCGAGTTCAGCAGCTCGACGATCAGTGCCAACAGGCAGACGGCGATCAGCAGCGCCTGCTCGACACGGCTGACGTTCAGGAAGAACGAAATCGGAATCAGGATGACGTTGAGCAACACCAGCTGCCGAAAAGCCGCTTCGCCGGTGAAAGCTGCGCGCAGGCCATCCAGCGAATAACCGGAGGCATTGAGGATGCGTTTTAGGCCGGTTTGGCCTTTAAAAGGTGACATAGAGTAGGCAACTGACCAGATAAGAGTGGGAACGCTAGATGAAGCAAAGTCAAAAAAGCGTGAACAGGTAGCCGTTTATTGGCTCGGAATTGACTCAAGTTGTTGCAAGAGCAACGCCGCCTGAGTCCGGGTTCGCACATTCAGCTTGCGGAAAATCGCCGTGACGTGGGCCTTGATCGTTGCTTCGGAGACGCTCAGTTCATAAGCAATCTGTTTGTTCAACAAGCCTTCACAGACCATGGTCAACACCCGGAACTGTTGAGGTGTCAGGCTCGCGAGGCCTTCACTGGCAGCCTTGGCCTCAACGGAAACACTGACCGCTTCAAACGCCTGAGGAGGCCAGAATACATCGCCGTCGAGCACCGCGCGTACGGCTTTCTGGATAACACTCAGGTCGCTGTATTTTGGAATAAACCCACTGGCGCCGAATTCGCGGGACTTGACCATGATCGACGCTTCTTCCTGCGCGGACACCATCACCACTGGAATTTGCGGGTACTGACCGCGCAACAGCACGAGCCCGGAAAAACCGTAGGCGCCCGGCATGTTCAGGTCTAGAAGCACCAGATCCCAATCAGACTTTTCACCCAGTCGGGCTTCCAGCTCGGCAATGCTCGCCACTTCCACCAGACGAACATCCGGGCCCAGGCCCAGGGTCACGGCTTGGTGCAGCGCGCTACGAAAAAGCGGGTGATCGTCGGCAATCAGGATTTCGTATGTGGCCATTTTTCAAATGATCCTGTTTTTCAAACAACTTAAGGCACAGCCACGGAGCTGAACCAACAGGGCACGTTCAACGCCAATCAAAAAACAGCGTTTCAAACCTGGCCGCGCCCTAATCGGCGCCAAGCATGCCCAGCGAAACCGGGGTGGTCAAGTTGCGCAATGGCCCAATTTTTCTACAGTATGGGCGACGCCGGGCCTATGCCAGACGCAGTGTTTTGCACGAAGGGCATCAGTTCGGCGTGAGCTGGTGTTGCAATGTTCATGTCCAGCTGATGTTTGGCGTCCAGGTAATGCTGGCTGAACACATCAAAATAAGCGTCCAGTGCCGATGCCGCTGCCGTATCACCCGCCAGATCGAGACACAGTGCGGCCACTTCGGCCGTGCACAAATGTTCGCTGCGGGTCGACCTGCGCAAGCGGTATCGCGACAGCTTTTCGGGCAGCAGGCTCAGGATCGGCAAGCGATCAAAGTAGGGGCTTTTGCGGAAAATCTTTCGGGCTTCTGTCCACGTGGCGTCCAGCAGAATGAATAACGGACGCTTGGAGCTGTCCGTGTCGACGCTGTTGGTGACACGCTCAGGTTCGACGTACTCCCCGGGAAACACCAGATACGGCTGCCACTGCGGGTCAGCCAGCAGGGCCAGCAGTTGTTCATCTACCTCTTTACGCGACCAGATAAACGCATGGTTGTCGCGTACCACATCGGCAATCAGCCAGCCGGTGTTACTCGGCTTGAACACTTCCTTGTTGGTCATGATCAGGCACACCCCCGAGCGCGCTTCGACTTGCGGGCGCCAGGCGCACAGGCAATGGCTCTCGATCACGCGGCAGGCTCGGCAACGCGGAGCCCTCCAGCCTCGGGCCTGAATCGGCTTGATACCCTCTTCCTCTCGCGCATCGCGCAAGCGGGCCACGGCATTTTGAGCAAAGTGTGGGGTGGCAGGGTTCATCGCAGGCAGCGCCGGCAGGGGAAGAAAATCGACACGAAAAGCACTCGACAGAGCAAAAAGTGGCGCCAGTTTATCAGAGCAGACAGCGCAAGCCTGTACCGTCCGGAGCTCGTCCCCTATAATTCGCCGCCACTGAACGCACAGTCATGTGACGGGTCGAAGCACCAGTCACTGAACCAGGAGAGTTTCATGCTGCGCCTTATCGTTCCCACCGCCGCCATTCTGCTGGCGTCGTCCTTCAGCGCTCAGGCTGCGTCCTTGAAAGAGACGGAACTGAACAAATTGCTGCAATCCGTTGCCAGTCAGAGCAGCGCCGGCACTCCACGGGCGATCAACGAAGACATTCTCGACCAGGGTTACACCGTCGAAGGCACCGAGCTGATCAACCACCTCAGCGTCCAAAGCAGCCACGCCGACAAGATGCGCGCCGACCCCAAAGCGGTTTATTTCCAGCTGGGCTCCACCGTGTGCAACAACCCGGGCTTTCGCAAGTTGATGGCCAAGGGCGCGACCATGCGCTACGAGTTCACCGAGGTAAAAACCAACCGCCCGGTGGCTACCGAGCGCTTCAAGGAATCGGATTGCCTGCAACCGGCCAAGAAGAAAAAGTAATCACTCGGAATTGGCGCGCCGCTGTTCATCCTCGGCGCGCAGTTCTGCCAGCAATGCCTGCAAGTAACTTGACCTTCGCTTAGCCTCCTCCAGGCGTCGGCAGCACTCCTCTTCGAGACTCACGTGATGGGTCTCGGCCGATGACTTGAGCAATCGATACAGTTGCGTATCGATCTCCAGGATGACTCTGGCCATAGCGTCCCGCCTCCTTGCTTCTCGCCCTGTTTGGGCGAAAATCCTTCAATTTCCTGAACAGCGCGCCCTGCCTTTGACGCAAAGCTGTCGTGTCACACCTGTAGCTTAGTAAATCAGAGCGCTGGACACTCGGCTTGCGTTCAGACGAGCGGTGAAATCACTTTGCAAATCGTCAATAAGCGGTTGCCAGGCAAGACATTGCGGCGCAATGATCAAGGCAGCGCAATTCTTTGAGAGGGTCTAGATTCATAGTGTTCCCATTCACTTTCCGGGCTGGAAAGGGGCCGCCCGCGATGCGTTTTGTAGTGCGAATGTTTCCTTCATCCAAGGGAAAACAGAGCCAGTATGGAAGGAGAAATTGATGCCTTACCAACCGAATGACCTGCTAAGCCGTCATTTTGAAGAAAGCGGCCACGACCTCACCAGCAAGGTCGAAGAACAACTCAACCTGGTTTCACCCGACAGTCCCAACATCCCCATCTACCGCGACATGATCCTGACCGTGCTCCGCATGGCCCAGGAAGATCACAACCGCTGGAATGCCAAGATCACCCTTCAAGCCCTGCGCGAACTGGAGCACGCTTTTCGTGTACTCGAACAGTTCCGCGGCCGGCGCAAAGTCACCGTGTTTGGCTCGGCCCGAACACCGATCGAACATCCACTGTATGGACTGGCCCGAGAACTGGGCGCCGCGCTGGCGCGCTCAGACCTGATGGTCATCACCGGCGCTGGCGGTGGCATCATGGCGGCAGCGCACGAAGGGGCCGGCAGGGAACACAGCCTGGGCTTCAACATCACCCTGCCCTTCGAGCAGCATGCCAATCCTACCGTGCAAGGCACTGCCAACCTGCTGCCCTTCCACTTCTTCTTTACCCGCAAGCTGTTCTTCGTCAAAGAAGCCGATGCGCTCGTCCTGTGCCCGGGCGGCTTCGGCACCCTGGATGAGGCACTGGAAGTGCTGACATTGATTCAGACCGGCAAAAGCCCATTGGTCCCAGTGGTATTGCTGGATGCGCCGGGTGGCAAGTTCTGGCAAGGCGCGCTGGACTTCATTCACCATCAACTGGAGGAAAATCGCTACATCCTGCCGACCGACATGAAGCTCGTGAGCCTGGTCTACACCGCCGAAGAAGCGGTGGAGCAGATCAACCAGTTCTACAGTAACTTCCACTCCAGCCGCTGGCTCAAGCATCAGTTCGTGATTCGCATGAACCACACACTCAGCGAGCATGCGCTTGAACACATGCAAGAGGCGTTTGCCGATCTGTGCCTGAGCGATAGTTTTCATCAGCACGCCTACAGCGGCGAGGAGCACGACGAAGCGCAGTTCAGCCACCTGGCGCGATTGGCCTTCAACTTCAATGCCCGTGATCATGGTCGGCTGCGTGAACTGGTGGACTACATCAATCTGCCAGAAAACTGGGCCCACTCCAAACCCCAGGTACAACAGCGCACACGCAAACCCTTCAGAGTGACATGAGGCAAAAAAAATGGCCCGCTATCGAAATAGCGGGTCACTTTTATCAATCATCCATTCCCCGGCCACTGAACAAGCGGCCGATCATCTCCATGGAATACCCCCGATAACTCAGGAACCGGCCCTGCTTGGCACGCTCCCGTGCGTCTATCGGTAGATGCCCGGAAAATTTACGCCGCCAGGTGTCCTCCAGTTGCTCCTGCCAGTTGATACCGCTCTCGCGTAATGCGAGTTCTATATCGACACGTTGCAGGCCGCGCTGGCCAAGCTCCTCGCGAATACGCAAAGGGCCATAACCGGAACGGGCACGGTAGGAAACAAAGCTTTCGAGGTAACGGGATTCGGACAGCAAACCCTCTTCCGTCAAGCGGTCGAGTGCGGTGTCGATCATTTCAGGGARGGCACCGCGCTGACGCAGTTTACGCGTCAGCTCGACTCGACCGTGCTCGCGTCGTGCGAGCAGGTCCATTGCGGTTCGCCGCACCGCGACGAGTGTATCGAGTACGGCGGTCATTGGATCAATCAGATATCAGCGTCAGCCAGGTCAGCAGCAGTCTCTTTGACTGGCGATGCTTTGACGTCCGGCGCTGGAGTCAGCAACTTGTCACGCAGTTGCTTCTCGAGCTTGGTGGCGATTTCCGGATTGTCTGCCAGGAACTTGGCCGAGTTGGCCTTGCCCTGACCGATCTTGGTGCCCTCATAGGCATACCAGGCGCCGGATTTCTCAACGAAACCGTGCAGAACACCCAAGTCGATCATCTCGCCATTGAGGTAGATACCTTTGCCGTAAAGGATCTGGAACTCGGCCTGACGGAACGGCGAAGCCACTTTGTTCTTCACGACTTTGACGCGGGTTTCACTACCGACGACTTCATCACCTTCTTTCACCGCGCCAGTACGACGGATGTCCAGACGAACCGAAGCGTAGAACTTCAGCGCGTTACCACCGGTGGTGGTTTCCGGGCTGCCGAACATCACGCCGATTTTCATACGGATCTGGTTGATGAAGATCACCAAGCAGTTGGCGTTCTTGATGTTACCGGTGATTTTACGCAGCGCCTGGGACATCAGACGGGCTTGCAGGCCGACGTGCATGTCGCCCATTTCGCCTTCGATTTCGGCCTTTGGCACCAGAGCGGCCACGGAGTCGACGATGATCACGTCAACGGCGTTGGAACGCACCAGCATGTCGGTGATTTCCAGGGCCTGTTCGCCGGTGTCCGGCTGGGATACCAGCAGGTCGTCGACGTTGACGCCCAGCTTGCCGGCGTACTCTGGATCAAGGGCGTGTTCGGCATCGACGAATGCGCAGGTCGCACCGGCTTTTTGAGCCTGGGCGATCACAGACAGGGTCAGTGTGGTTTTACCGGAAGATTCAGGACCGTAGATTTCAACGATACGACCTTTTGGCAGACCGCCAATGCCGAGCGCGATGTCCAGACCCAGAGAGCCAGTGGAAATAGCCGGGATCGCCTGACGGTCCTGATCGCCCATACGCATTACGGCACCCTTGCCGAATTGACGTTCGATCTGACCCAGGGCCGCAGCCAAGGCTTTCTTCTTGTTGTCGTCCATTAAAGTCCTCACGTAATCAATAAGGCCTGACGGCCAACACCTGTATAAGTAGCCAGTATTATTCCACAGCGTTCCAGGATCGCCTACCCCTGATTTGAGATTTCTGCGGCGGCATGGCGCAGCAGCCCCTCTAGCGCGGCCTTCACCGTTTGTCGGCGGACCTCATCGCGATTGCCGGCGAAGTGTTGCTCCTCGCTGAACACCCGCTCGCCAACCCCCCAGGCCAGCCAGACAGTGCCCACCGGCTTACTCGGAGAACCGCCATCCGGCCCCGCCACACCACTGACCGCCACGGCGAAGTGCGCCCGGCTCTTTTTCTGAGCGCCACGCACCATCGCCTCGACCACTTCGCGACTGACCGCGCCCACGGTCGAGAACAACTCGACTGGCACGTTCAATTGCTCGGTTTTCTGCCGGTTGGAGTAAGTGACGTAACCGGCCTCGAACCACGCCGAACTCCCCGGGATGCGAGTGATCGCCTCTGAGATGCCGCCGCCGGTGCAGGACTCGGCCGCCGTGACGTGAGCATTGAGAACCTGCATGCGCCTGCCCAGTTCAGCGGCCAGTTGGGTAATTTCTTTCACGGTCATCTCCTGAGCGAACGGAAGCGGAATTAGAACTACCGTACACGAGCGTATCGCGCTTGCAAGGCGCAGGATCAATCAAAATGTGAGGGTGCGAAGGCTCTGATATAGGCGTGACAAGCCTGCAAGGCATTCAGTGTGCCGCCAGCGCCGCCCGCTCACTGTTAATCAGGACGAGAATCGCGCGGCGGCACTTCGCAAACGCCAATCCGCTTGGCAGCCCAGCGCTCATAAAGTCCGATGGCGACGTCTGCCCCGGCCATGGCGGTGAGGCATCCAAATGCCCCCGCGGCCCAGATCGACATGCCAGCGGCATACAGCAGCATGATGGCCGAGATCCCGCAGATCATGCAGGCTCCCGAGCGCAAGGCCAGCCGCCGCAGCAGCGACCAGCCGCGAGCACCGTCCTTGTCGGCGCGCCACATTTCGCCAGAAACCCCACCCACCAGAGCAAGGACGATGACGAGCCAGCTCGGCAGGTCCAGCAACACTTGTTGCTCGATTGTCATGTCTCGCCTCCTGCTGTGAGTGATTAGGGGTTCTTTCAAACAGAGGATATGMATGGATGCATATACAGTCAATGCACAAATGCATTTACTCAAACAGCATGAATGCATTGACGCATATAAAACAACGAGGACAAAGGCGCCGGCGATTTTCCACAGACGAAAAAAAACCGCTGGATGGCGGTTTTTGTCTGAAAGCAGCAAGGTTTAGCGGGCGTACATGCCCCACCAGAAAACGTGACCAAGGATGACGATCTGCTCTTCCTGAATGTCCTGGAAGGTGTAGTCCTCGTCCGGGTGTTCATCGCGGTTGAAGCTGCGCAGGCGGATTCCGATTGGCAGGCGATATAGCTGTTTCACCCGCAATTGGCCGTTATGGTTGATCGCATACAGGTCGCCATCAACGATGTCGCCAATCCCGCACTTGCCGGCGTTCACGCCAACGGTTGCGCCATCACGCAGCACAGGCAACATGCTGTTGCCGCGTACCGTCACGCATTTAGCCTGATCAAATTGCACGCCATTGTGGCGCAAACTACGCTTGCCGAAGCGCAGACTAGAGCGTTCGCTCTCTTCGATGACGAATCTTCCTGATCCCGCAGCCAATTCAACCTCGCGAAGAAAGGGGACCGACACCTCGTCATCATCGACAGGCGTATCGTCGTCCCACAGACTTATATCCTTGAGTTCGGAATGCACTGCGTCGCGCGCCCTATTGACGCTCGTCGATACCTGCGCACGGCCACGCAATTGATCGGTGCTTACAGCGAAGTACTCGGCAATCTTCGAGATGTGTTTATCCGAAGGATCGACGATCTTCCCGCCGAGAATCCGCGACAGTGTGGATTGAGGCACGCCGGTACGACGGTGAAGCTCCGTGGGGGAGATCCCGTGTTGATCGAGCAGTGCTCTTAAAACGGTAGAAACGTTGCGTTTTTGCATAACGCGAATAGTGCGTGTTCTTTTTGACGAAAACAAATGCTGTTTTGCATATTCGGTGCATATCC
>NZ_JBFULH010000088.1:0-13430 GCF_056400445.1 Pseudomonas sp. P5_B2
GGGGGGGTGCGCCGGCAAACTTTGTAGCAGCTGGCGAAGCCTGCGTCCGGCTACGTAGCAGTCGTAATTCCTGCTGACGCGGTTTGTCTGAAACACCGCATACGCAGCCTCGCGCTGCTCGGCAGCTGCTACAGGGGATGATTGTTTTGGGGGTGCGCCGGCAACTTTGTAGCAGCTGGCGAAGCCTGCGTCCGGCTACGTAGCAGTCGTAATTCCTGCTGACGCGGTTTGCCTGAAACACCGCATACGCAGCCTCGCGCTGCTCGGCAGCTGCTACAGGGGATGTTGTTTTGGGGGTGCGCCGGCAACTTTGTAGCAGCTGGCGAAGCCTGCGTCCGGCTGCGAAGCAGTCGTAATTTCTGCTGACGCGGTTTGCCTGAAACACCGCATACGCAGCCTCGCGCTGCTCGGCAGCTGCTACAGGGCGGTGGTTATTTGGGGTACAACGGCGGCAAGCTGGTATCACTCACCGGGTCCTGAACCCGTTCGGCAATCGGGATCGCCTTGATCGCCCGCCACAGTTCTTCGCCTTGCCAGTGTTGGCCGGTTTCGCTGTAGAGCGCGCCGTTCAGACCGTCGAGGGCATCGGACAAGGGCACGAAGCGGGCGGCCATGTCGGCCAGGGTTTCCGGCTGTTGCCGCGCCCAGGCGTCGAGCGCCTGGCGGGTGGCGTGGGAGTCGTTCGCCAGGCAGGCGCGCTTGAGCTCGTCGAGGACGGTGCGCGGACTCGGGCCGGTCTGCGTGGCACGCGATTTCGCCGGTTGCCAGCGGGCACGCCACCAGAGGCCGAAGCCGAGGAGGGTGGTGCAGGCGAGGATCAGCGTGCTGAGTTTCCAGCGCCGCAGGGTTTCATTGTCGGCAGCGGAATTGACTTGAGGGCTCGCTGCGGGTGTGTCGACCACCATGCTCGGGTTGTTGGCGACTTGCAGGGTGCGCGCCGGCAGGCTGCTGTGTTCCAGGTGATCTTCGAAGGTGTTCCACCAGACCACCTCCACCGCCGGCAACTCGATTGCACCGCTACGGGTGGGGACGAGGGCTTCGCGGTCTTCGCGACTGCCGATCAAACCGCGTTCACTGCTTTGGTTGCTCAGTACCGGTTGATCCGGATAGCGTCGCAAGCCATTGATGTCGGTGGCCGGCAGCGGCGGCAGTTGCGAACTGGACAGGCCTTCAACCCTGAGGATCAGGCTGCGGGTCAGCGAGTCGCCCACCTGGGCGTGGTCCGGCTCCGGGTTCCAGCTTTCGCTCAGCGTCACGCTGCGGGCCGGTAGCCAGGGCAGGTCGGCAGGGTAGGTGAGGGGTTTGGCTTTGACCGTCAGCGAAATGGGCGTGGAGCTGACGCGCATCAGTTTGCCGGATTTCGGCACTTGGGCCGCAGCGTCCTGTGCGGGCTGGGCATCGACCAGAGTGGCACTGAAGATCTGCGCCGGAATGACCAGTTCGCCGCTGTGTTGCGGATAGATCGCGTAGCGCATTTCAATCACGCCATGGCGCAGACCGTTGATGACTTTTTCGTAGGTGCGCGACTCGCCCAGTGGTTCGATACGTGCGTCGGGCACCTGCAAGGGGGGCAGGCTGCTGTCGTCGTACAGCGACACGGAATGGTAGATGCGCAAGGTCAAGACGGCCTGGGCTTGCACGTACACACTGCTCTGATCGAGGCTCGCTTCGATAAACACCGGGGCCAGTCTGGTTGCGGTGTCCTGGCTTTCGCTCTCGACTACTTGCAACGTGATGGGTTGGCTCTGCGCCTCGCCCAGTTGCAATGACGGAATGGTCACGCTGCCGTTTGCCCTGGGCAGCAAGGTGATGATCCAGCGCGTGGTCGCGCGGTTGTCGCCACTGAGGGTGTTCAGTTGGTTGACCTGGCGGGTGCCGCGCACTTCGAACAGCGGCTCCAGTGGCGTCAGGTCCGGCTTGCCAAACTGGGTCACGTCACTGGATTCGAGGGTCAGTTCGACCGTCTCACCGGTATTCAGGCGACTGCGATCAACATTGGCCACAAGCTCCGACGCCTGGGCCTGAACGGCGCAGAACAGGAGGGCCCATAGGTAGAAGGTGAAGCGGGTCATCGAATTTTTCCCTGATCCTGATGTTGTTGCTGTTCGTACCAGAATTTGCGCCTGAGCAGCTCACCCGGATCATCCGGAATCTTGCGCAGCCATTGCTCCAGCGCCTGACGCTGTTCACCTTCGATCGTGTCGCTGGCCGGGCGCTGCGGTGGCCTGGTGCTTTGTTCGTCTGCCAACTCGCTGCCCGGAACTTCATTGGCACCCGGCTGCGGCGGCGCGGTAGCCTGTTGTTCGGTGTCCGGTGTGGCCTGTTGCGCATCGGTTTTCGTATCGCCGGTGCTCGTAGGTTGCGTGGCTGCTCCCGGCGACTGTTCCTGCTCGGCGTTCTGCGCTTCGCTATCGTCGGTGGAATCCGGCTCAACCGGCGGCGGAGTGAGTTCCTGCTTGAGCAGACTTTCCACCAGCGCTTTGTTGGTCAGGGCCGGGCGCAAATCCGGTTGAAGGTCCAACGCCTGTTCGTAGGCATCCAACGCGGCTTCCAACTCCCCGCTTTTGGCCAGGGCATTGCCACGATTGTAGTGGGCGTGGGCGTCACTGCCTTCGGCGAACCGCTGGGCGGCGCCACTGTAGTCGCCAGCTTGATACAGCGCCACACCTTGCCATTGTGGGTCCTGGAAATACTGCGCAGCCCTGGCCGGATGGTTTCGCTTGAGCAGGTGAAGACCCCGTTGATCAGGGCGCAACCACAAGTCTTCGAAGTCAAAGGCGTAACTCGGTTGCGGCAGCGCAAACAGCAGCGGCAGGCAGAACAACCAGCCGCGCCGCCCGGCACAGGCCGCCAATAGCAACAGCGGCAGCAACAGCCAGTAACCCTGGTCGGCCCAGGCATCGAGACGCAACATTTGGCCATCGTTGCGCAACGCGCGCGGGCCATCGAGCAGGCCGAGCGCGCGCAGGTCGCTGTCATCCAGCCGTGCCTGACGGTACTGTCCGCCAAGATCGTTGGCGAAAGCTTTGAGGCTTGAGTTGTCCAGACGCGGCACTAGAATCGCGCCTTCTTTGTCCTTGAGGAAGCTGCCGTCTTCCTGCGCTACCGGGGCACCTTCGTCGGTGCCGATGCCGAGCATCAGAAATTGCGTCGAATGCCCATCCAATGCCTGACGGATGCCTTGGCGTTCCTGCTCGGTCAGGGTGGAGCCGATCAGCAGAATCCGCCCATCGCCCAAAGCGGCTTGATTGAGCAAGGCCAGGGCTTTGTTCACCGCGAAATCGGCCCGATGGCCAGTCTCAGGCATCAGCGAAGGTTTCAGCGCGTCCAGCAGGTTGCCACTGGTCGAGAGGTCATCCGACAGCGGCACCAACGTGTGTGCGCTTCCTGAGTAGACGACGATGGCCGTTTGCGCGTCGCTGCGCACTTGCAGCAGGTCAAACAGCTTGCGTCGCGCCTGTTCCAGGCGGTTCGGCACCACGTCGGTGGCGAGCATTTCCGGGGTCAGTTCCAGCACCACGACCAGCGGGTCGGCAGGCTTCTGACTGGTCTGTTCGACTCGTTGCCAGCTTGGCCCCAGCAGCGCCAGAACGGTGAGCAGCCAAGCCAGCCCGAGCACGACCCACGGCAGCTTGCTGTCGCGTCCGTTACCCCCACTGAGCAATGCGGCGTGAAAGGCCGGCGGCAGAATCATCTGCCAGCGCCCGGCACGCTTTTGCCGGTGCCAGAGTTGCCACAGTAGCCATGCCAGCAGGGGCAACACCAGCAGCCACCAGGGGCGGAACCAGAAAGGCCAGAGTACGCTCATCGGCGTCTCCGCAGGCGCAGGCGCTTGAGTCGCTGGCGCCAGTCAGGCAGGGGGGATTGCAAGAACAGATCCTTGGTCAACAGGCGATGCAGCAGGTTATCCGGCCAACGCTCACGCATCACCAGCAGCATGCTCAACCACAGCGTCAACGCCAGCGGCCAGTGGTACAACGCTTGGGCCGGACGGGCCTGGGTGGGTTGTTGCGTGACGGGCTCGAGTTTGTCGAGGGTGTCCTTGATGGTTTGCAGTTCGTTGCCGTCATGGGCGCGGAAATACTGGCCGCCGGTGGCGGCGGCGATGGCTTTCAACGCCGGTTCGTCGAGGTCCAGGCTCGGGTTGACGCCCAGAAAGCTCAGCGTGCCACTGTCTTCCGGGTTGGCCCCAACACCGATGGGGTAGATTTTCACCCCTTCGTTAGCCGCCAGGCGCGCCGCGGTCAGCGGGTCGATTTCACCGCCGTTGTTGGCGCCGTCCGTGACCAGAATCAGTACACGGCTCTGGGCCGGACGCAGGCGCAAGCGTTTAAGGGCCAGGCCGATGGCATCGCCGATGGCGGTGTTCTTGCCGGCGATGCCGATCCGCGCTTCGTCGAGCCATACCCGCACGGTGTGCCGGTCGAAGGTCAGCGGTGCTTGCAGATACGCCTGGCTGCCGAACAGGATCAGGCCGACTCGATCACCGTCGCGGCTTTCGAGGAAATCGCCGAGTAAATGCTGCACGAGGCTCAAACGGCTGACGTCCTCGTTTTGCCACTTCATATCGGGGAAATCCATCGAGCCGGACACGTCTACCGCAACCAGCAAATCGCGGCCACTGGCCGCAATCGGCAGCGGTTCACCCAGCCATTGCGGGCGCGCGGCGGCGATCAACAGCAACAGCCACAGCAGTATGAACGGTGCCTGCTGGCGCCAGGCCGGCAGGTTTGCCCGGGCGCGGCGGCGGGTCAGGCCTTCGAGGTCACTCAGGAACGTGACTTTGAGCGCCGGCTCGCCGCTGTCGGCCACCGGCAACAACACACGCATCAACCACGGCAAGGGCAGCAAGGCAAACACCCACGGCCAGGCGAACTCAAACATGTTTGCGAATCCAGGTGTCGACGGCTTGGGTCAGGCCCGCGATGGCCTTGTCGTCGAGTTTGCATTCGGGTTTGTAGGCGCCTTCAACCAGCACCATCCAGCGTGTCAGGCCGGCCGCCGGGCAGCGGTTGTCGAGAAACGCCAGCCATTTGCGCCCGTTGAGTGTGTGGCTCTGGCTATAGGGGTAGTGATTACGACACAGGCGTTTGAGCAAACCATTGAGCTGCTGTAACCAGGCGCCGGCCGGTGCGCCGTCGTACGGTTTGGGCATCCGTGCCAGTTCGGCCAGCGCGGCGACGCGCACCGGGTCCAACGGCTGTTCGGCGCGAACGATAGGGCGTTTGCGTGCCATCAAGTGGCGCACCCGCCACAGGCCAAAACCAATCAGAGGCAGCAATAAAAGCAACAACCACCAACCCGGCGCGGGAGGCCAGAACTCGATGGGCGGCGGGGTGATCAGCGGCTGCAATTGGTCGAGGCTGCTCATCGACCTTTCCCCGGTTTCTGTGGGTTCAGGTACTCGCGCAGTTGCTCGACCATCTCGCTCTGGGTGGTCAATGGCATCAGCAATACGCGCAGTTTTTGTGCAAGCAATTCCCAACGGGCGATGCGCGCTTCGGCTTGCGCGCGATAGGTCTGGCGCAGGTCGAAATTCAGGGTGTCGAGTTCCAGTTGCGCGCCACGTTCGGCAAATCGCAGCAAGCCGGCGGCGGGCAGGGCGTGGTCCAGAGGATCGGACACGGGCAGCAGCAACAGATCGCAATGGCGTGACAGCAGGCTCAGTTGCTGTTCGGAACCTTCGGTCAAGGCGCGCTCGTCGCAGATCACGATGACCAGACTGCCGGGCCGCAACACTTCTCGCGCCCGACGCAGTGCCAGGTTGAGGGTGTCACGGTTATGCTCGGTTTCGGTGTGTAAGGATTGATTGACCCGCACCAGTCGGTTAAGCAATTGCAGCAGGCTTTGTTTGCTGCGTCGGGGTTTGATTTCGTAGTGCTCATTGTCGCCGAACACCAGCCCGCCCACCCGATCGTTATGGCCCAGCGCGGCCCAGCCAATCAGGCTGGCGGCCTGGGCGGCGAGGACCGATTTGAACATCAGGCCCGAGCTGAAAAACAGCCGGCAGCTTTGCTCGACCATGATGAAAATCGGCCGCTCGCGCTCTTCATGAAACAGCTTGGTATGCGGCTCTTGAGTGCGTGCGGTCACGCGCCAGTCGATGGTGCGCACATCGTCACCGGCCTGATAAACCCGCACCTGGTCGAAGTCCACACCGCGTCCGCGAAATTTGGAGTGGTGCAGGCCGATCAGCGGGCTGCGCTGGCTCGGTGTGGAAAACAACTGCACTTCACGCACGCGATGGCGCATCTCGATCAGCTCGGCGAGGCTGACACGGATGCCCGGCTCGGGCGGCAGATTGGCGTTCATCGGGGTCAAGCGACGGCTACGACGTCGAGAATCCGCTGGACCACCCGGTCCTGGTCGATGCCGGCGGCTTCGGCTTCGAAGGACAGAATGATGCGGTGACGCAGCACGTCAAACAGCACGGCTTGAATGTCCTCCGGGCTGACAAAGTCGCGACCGGCCAGCCAGGCGTGGGCCCGGGCGCAACGGTCCAGCGCAATGGAACCGCGAGGGCTGGCACCGTAGGCAATCCAGTCGGCCATCTCCGGGTCGAACTTGCCGGGGTTGCGCGTGGCCATGACCAGTTGCACCAGGTATTCCTCCACGGCGTCGGCCATGTACAAACCGAGGATTTCCTTGCGCGCGGCGAAGATCGCCTGCTGGCTGACCCGGCGTTCCGGTTTGGTTTCGCCATTCAGGGCCTCGCCACGGGCTTGTTGCAAAATCTTGCGTTCAACCGCCGCGTCCGGGAAGCCGATTTTCACGTGCATCAGGAAGCGGTCCAGTTGCGCTTCGGGCAGCGGGTAGGTGCCTTCCTGCTCAATCGGGTTTTGCGTCGCCATCACCAGAAACAGCGGCGACAGTTCATAGGTGCTGCGCCCGACGCTCACCTGGCGCTCGGCCATGGCTTCCAGTAGCGCTGACTGAACCTTGGCCGGGGCGCGGTTGATTTCGTCCGCCAGCACCAGGTTGTGGAAGATCGGGCCTTGCTGGAAGACAAAGCTGCCGGTTTCCGGGCGATAGATTTCCGTGCCGGTAATGTCGGCAGGCAACAGGTCGGGGGTGAACTGGATTCGGTGGAACTGTGCTTCGATCCCTTCGGCAAGCTCTTTGATGGCCTTGGTCTTGGCCAGGCCCGGGGCGCCTTCGACCAGCATGTGGCCGTCGGCAAGCAACGCGATGAGCAAGCGCTCGATGAGTTTTTCCTGGCCGAGAATCTGCGTTGAAAGAAAGGTTCGCAGCGCGAGCAGCGCTTCACGATGTTCCATCGGTGACTGTTCCTGGAGAAGGTGGCCGAAGGCGTTCAAATAACGCTTGGGCTGGGGGCGTTACTTTAATCCATCGCGGGGGGCGGCGACTAACGGCATTTTGTGCAAAGTGCGGGAAATGATTGGCGAAAATGTCTGAAATTTGTCCCGGTCGGAAGTCGGCTCCGTTCTCCGGGCCTCTTCGCGAGCAAGCCCGCTCCCACAATCAACCGAGTTCTGTCATGAGAATGCCGTCGAATGTGGGAGCGGGCTTGCTCGCGAAGGCGTCAGTCCCAGCGCTGAGATCTAAAGCTGGCTTATATAGGTGCCAGTTCCCTTGAGGATGTTCTGCAGGGTTTCCTCAATTTCAGCCAAATCACCGGCATCCGTGTTGTGAATGATTTCCAGAGAATCATCCCCGTTCAGCACATCCACATCCGCCGCTGCGATTTCGATCAGCAGGCGGGTAGGGCTGAGGGTGACTTTTACGCCGTCCAGGGTCGAAGGCTCGTCGTCGAGGGTGATTTCCAGTTCGTCTTCGTCCGGGTAGCGGGTCATCAGGAACATTTCGCCCTGATCGCTGTGGCAGCAGAGCATGGCCATGTTGTCTTCCTCGTCATCGCAAGGGTTCACAATCAAGAGGGCGGTGGTCATTTGCATGGGGCAATTCCTGGCTCGGCGAGCATGGTGAAGACGAACAAAACACAATTCTGCCAGCACAAGGGAATTTCTGCTCGGATGAGTGTCAGAGGAGGGCCGTGGACACTTTGATTGTTACTGGTCATTTCTGGCACGAGGGTGCCGGAAACCGGGGATAAAACGCCCGTTTTTGCCCACGGCTGCTAGTGTTGTTCAAGGCGTATGCCGCCAGCTGCGTACCGATGACCGAATATGTCGCAGCACCGCAAGCATGGGCCTTGCCGCACTCGTTAAGCTGCGCAACGGATGAGCACCTGTAAAGGCATTGCGCTGCACGCAGTCCAGTCGTTTTTGCAGATGCCCATTCATGGAAGGTGAATGTGACCCGAGTGTCTCGTCCAGCTTCACCCACCTGTCCCCCTGTTTCCTCTGCCCGAGAATCAGGAACAGGGTGACGGATCGCCCCGAAAGGGGTTTTGCACGCGACGCTTCCATCAATAACAAGCCCAAGCGGAGTACCACAGATGGCGTTCTTCACCGCAGCCAGCAAAGCCGACTTCCAGCACCAACTGCAAGCGGCACTGGCACAGCACATCAGTGAACAGGCACTGCCACAAGTGGCGCTGTTCGCTGAACAATTCTTCGGCATCATTTCCCTCGACGAGCTGACCCAACGTCGGTTGTCCGACCTCGCCGGCTGCACCCTTTCTGCGTGGCGCCTGCTTGAGCGTTTCGATCACGCGCAACCGCAAGTGCGCGTCTACAACCCGGATTACGAACGCCACGGCTGGCAGTCGACCCACACCGCGGTCGAAGTGCTGCACCACGACCTGCCATTCCTGGTCGACTCGGTGCGTACCGAGCTGAACCGTCGCGGCTACAGCATTCATACCCTGCAAACCACTGTGCTGAGCGTACGTCGCGGTAGCAAAGGCGAGTTGCTGGAAATCCTGCCGAAAGGCACCCAGGGCGAAGACATTCTTCAAGAATCGCTGATGTACCTGGAAATCGACCGTTGCGCCAACACGGCCGAGCTCAATGTCCTGAGCAAAGAGTTGGAACAGGTGCTCGGTGAAGTCCGCGTCGCGGTCGCCGATTTCGAGCCGATGAAAGCCAAGGTTCAGGAAATCCTGACCGGCCTGGACAACAGCCAGTACGCGGTCGACGGCGAAGAAAAAGCCGAAATCAAAAGCTTCCTGGAATGGCTGGTGGGCAACCACTTCACGTTCCTGGGCTACGAAGAGTTCGTGGTTCGCGATGAAGCCGACGGCGGCCACATCGTCTACGACCAGGATTCCTTCCTGGGCTTGACCAAACTGCTGCGCACCGGCCTGACCTACGATGACCTGCGCATCGAAGACTATGCCGTGAACTACCTGCGCGAACCGACTCTGTTGTCGTTCGCCAAGGCCGCGCACCCAAGCCGTGTACACCGTCCGGCTTACCCGGATTACGTGTCGATCCGTGAAATCGATGCCGACGGCAACGTCATCAAGGAATGCCGTTTCATGGGCCTGTACACCTCCTCGGTGTATGGCGAGAGCGTGCGGGTTATTCCGTACATCCGCCGCAAGGTCGAAGAAATCGAACGCCGTTCCGGCTTCCAGGCCAAGGCTCACCTGGGCAAGGAACTGGCGCAGGTGGTCGAAGTGCTACCGCGCGATGATCTGTTCCAGACCCCGGTTGACGAATTGTTCAGCACCGTGATGTCGATCGTGCAGATCCAGGAACGCAACAAGATCCGCGTGTTCCTGCGCAAAGACCCGTACGGCCGTTTCTGCTACTGCCTGGCTTACGTGCCACGTGATATCTACTCCACCGAAGTGCGCCAGAAAATCCAGCAAGTGCTGATGGATCGCCTGAAAGCCTCGGATTGCGAGTTCTGGACGTTCTTCTCCGAATCCGTGCTGGCGCGCGTGCAATTGATCCTGCGCGTCGACCCGAAAAACCGTCTCGACATCGACCCGGTTCTTCTGGAAAAAGAAGTGGTACAAGCTTGCCGCAGCTGGAAGGACGACTACGCCAGTCTCGTGGTTGAAAGCTTCGGCGAAGCCCACGGCACCAACGTGCTGGCSGACTTCCCSAAAGGCTTCCCGGCCGGYTACCGCGAGCGYTTCGCYGCCCACTCGGCAGTGGTCGACATGCAACACCTGCTGAGCTTGAACGAAAAAAATCCATTGGTGATGAGCTTCTATCAGCCACTGGGTCAGGTGTCCGGCCAACGCATGCTGCACTGCAAGCTGTATCACGCTGATACGCCGCTGGCGTTGTCCGATGTGTTGCCGATTCTGGAAAACCTCGGCCTGCGCGTGCTGGGTGAATTCCCGTATCGCCTGCGTCACACCAATGGCCGCGAGTTCTGGATTCACGATTTCGCGTTCACGGCTGCCGAAGGCCTGGAACTCGACATTCAGCAACTCAACGACACCTTGCAGGACGCGTTCGTCCACATCGTGCGTGGCGATGCCGAGAACGATGCGTTCAACCGCCTGGTGCTGACCGCCGGTCTGCCGTGGCGCGACGTCGCGCTGCTGCGTGCTTATGCACGCTACATGAAGCAGATTCGTCTGGGCTTCGACCTGGGCTACATTGCCAGCACCCTGAACAACCACACCGACATCGCTCGCGAGTTGACCCGGTTGTTCAAGACCCGTTTCTACCTGGCACGCAAGCTGTCCGGCGATGATCTGGAAGACAAGCAGCAACGTCTGGAACACGCGATCATCGCCGCCCTGGACGAAGTCCAGGTTCTGAACGAAGACCGCATCCTGCGTCGCTACCTGGACCTGATCAAGGCCACCCTGCGCACCAACTTCTACCAGACCGATGCGAACGGCAAGAACAAGTCCTACTTCAGCTTCAAGTTCAACCCGCACCAGATTCCAGAGCTGCCGAAGCCAGTACCGAAGTTCGAAATCTTCGTTTACTCGCCTCGCGTCGAAGGCGTGCACCTGCGCTTCGGTAACGTGGCACGTGGTGGTCTGCGCTGGTCCGACCGTGAAGAAGACTTCCGCACCGAAGTCCTGGGCCTCGTGAAAGCCCAGCAAGTGAAGAACTCGGTCATCGTGCCGGTGGGCGCGAAGGGCGGCTTCCTGCCGCGTCGCCTGCCACTGGGCGGCAGCCGTGACGAGATTGCCGCCGAGGGCATCGCCTGCTACCGCATCTTCATTTCGGGCCTGTTGGACATCACCGACAACCTGAAAGACGGCGTGCTGGTTCCGCCGGCCAACGTCGTGCGTCATGACGACGATGACCCGTACCTGGTGGTTGCGGCGGACAAGGGCACTGCGACCTTCTCCGACATCGCCAACGGTATCGCCATCGACTACGGTTTCTGGCTGGGTGACGCGTTCGCTTCCGGCGGTTCCGCCGGTTACGACCACAAGAAGATGGGCATTACCGCCAAAGGCGCGTGGGTTGGCGTTCAACGTCACTTCCGTGAACGCGGCATCAACGTCCAGAAAGACAGCATCACTGTGGTCGGCGTCGGCGACATGGCCGGTGACGTATTCGGTAACGGTTTGTTGATGTCCGAGACGCTGCAACTAGTGGCTGCGTTCAACCACCTGCACATCTTCATCGACCCGAATCCGGAGCCGGCCAACAGCTTCGCTGAACGTCAGCGTCTGTTCGACCTGCCACGTTCGGCCTGGTCGGATTACGACACCAGCATCATGTCCGAAGGCGGCGGGATCTTCTCCCGTAGCGCGAAAAGCATCGCGATTTCCCCGCAGATGAAAGAGCGCTTCGACATTCAGGCCGACAAGCTGACCCCGACCGAACTGCTCAATGCCTTGCTCAAGGCACCGGTAGACCTGTTGTGGAACGGCGGTATCGGTACGTACGTCAAAGCCAGCAGTGAAAGCCACGCCGATGTCGGCGACAAGGCCAACGATGCACTGCGTGTAAACGGCAACGAACTGCGCTGCAAAGTCGTGGGCGAGGGCGGTAACCTCGGGATGACCCAACTGGGTCGTGTCGAATTCGGTCTGAATGGTGGCGGTTCCAACACCGACTTCATCGACAACGCCGGTGGCGTGGACTGCTCCGACCACGAAGTGAACATCAAGATCCTGCTGAACGAAGTGGTTCACGCCGGTGACATGACCGACAAGCAACGTAATCAGTTGCTGGCGAGCATGACCGACGAAGTCGGCAATCTGGTGCTGGGCAACAACTACAAGCAGACTCAGGCTTTGTCCCTGGCTGCGCGTCGTGCATTGCCGCGTATCGCTGAATACAAGCGTCTGATGAACGATCTGGAAAGCCGTGGCAAGCTGGATCGCGCCATCGAGTTCCTGCCGGCGGAAGAAGCCATCAACGAGCGCGTCGCGGAAGGCCACGGCCTGACACGTGCCGAGCTGTCGGTGCTGATCTCCTACAGCAAGATCGACCTCAAGGAAGCGCTACTCAACTCCTTGGTACCGGACGACGACTACCTGACCCGCGACATGGAAACCGCTTTCCCGCCAACCCTGGTGAGCAAGTTCTCCGCCGCCATGCGTCGTCACCGTCTGAAGCGCGAAATCGTCAGCACCCAGATCGCCAACGACCTGGTCAACCACATGGGCATCACCTTCGTTCAACGACTCAAAGAGTCGACCGGCATGAGCCCGGCGAACGTGGCGGGTGCTTATGTGATCGTGCGTGACATTTTCCACCTCCCGCACTGGTTCCGTCAGATCGAAGCCCTGGATTATCAGGTTTCCGCCGACGTACAACTGGAGCTGATGGACGAGCTGATGCGTCTGGGCCGCCGCGCCACGCGCTGGTTCCTGCGCAGCCGTCGCAACGAGCAGAACGCCGCTCGTGACGTCGCGCACTTCGGTCCACATCTGGCAGCGCTGGGCCTCAAGCTCGACGAACTGCTGGAAGGCCCGACCCGCGAGGGCTGGCAGACCCGCTATCAGGCCTACGTCGCAGCTGGCGTACCTGAGTTACTGGCGCGCATGGTTGCAGGCACCACTCACCTGTACACCTTGCTGCCGATCATCGAAGCGTCGGACGTGACCGGCCAGAACGCAGCAGACGTCGCGAAGGCTTACTTCGCCGTCGGCAGCGCGCTGGACATCACCTGGTACCTGCAACAGATCAGCGCTCTGCCGGTTGAAAACAACTGGCAGGCCCTGGCCCGTGAAGCGTTCCGTGATGACGTCGACTGGCAACAACGTGYGATCACCATCTCCGTCCTGCAACAGGGCGATGGCACTCAGGACGTGGAAACACGCCTTTCGCTGTGGATGGAAGCGCACGAAGGCATGATCGAACGCTGGCGCGCCATGCTGGTGGAACTGCGTGCCGCCAGCGGTACGGACTACGCCATGTACGCGGTGGCCAACCGTGAGCTGCTGGACCTGGCGTTGAGCGGGCAAGCGGTGGTGACTGCCGCTGCTGCCAGCGAAGAGCTGGAGCCGGCTGCCTGATCAGGCGCTGAATGAAAAAAACCCCGTCTCGTGAGAGGCGGGGTTTTTTTTGCGGTTTTTTTCTGTGACTGATCTGGCCCTATCGCGAGCAGGCTCGCTCCCACATTGGAAT
>NZ_JBFULH010000089.1:0-13341 GCF_056400445.1 Pseudomonas sp. P5_B2
CTCCTACAGGGGCCGGGCACAGCAGGGAATTTACGCGAACACCTGTAGGAGCTGTCGAGCGCAGCGAGGCTGCGATAGCGAGCTACGCGAGCGGTCTCAAAAACAATTGAATCCCAAGGCAAGCCCATGAAAATTTCTAGACAAGCCTACGCCGACATGTTCGGCCCCACCGTCGGTGACAAGGTCCGCCTGGCCGACACCGAGCTGTGGATCGAAGTTGAAAAAGACTTCACCACCTACGGCGAAGAAGTGAAATTCGGCGGCGGCAAAGTCATTCGCGATGGCCAGGGCCAGAGCCAGCTATTGGCCGCCGAGGTCGTCGACACGGTGATCACCAACGCGCTGATCATCGACCACTGGGGCATCGTCAAAGCCGACGTCGGCTTGAAAGACGGCCGCGTCGCCGGTATCGGCAAGGCCGGCAACCCGGACGTGCAGCCGAACGTGACCATCGCCATCGGCGCCAGCACCGAAGTCATCGCCGGTGAGGGCATGATCCTCACCGCCGGCGGCATCGACACCCACATCCACTTCATCTGCCCGCAGCAGATCGAAGAAGCGCTGATGAGCGGTGTCACTACCATGATCGGCGGCGGCACCGGCCCGGCCACTGGCACCAACGCCACCACCTGCACCTCCGGGCCGTGGCACCTGGCGCGCATGCTCCAGGCCGCCGACGCGTTTCCGATGAACATCGGCCTCACCGGCAAGGGCAACGCCAGCCTGCCGGAGCCCTTGATCGAGCAGGTCAAGGCCGGCGCCATCGGCCTCAAGCTGCACGAAGACTGGGGCACCACGCCGGCGAGTATCGACAACTGCCTGAGCGTCGCTGACCAGTACGACGTGCAAGTGGCGATCCACACGGACACGCTCAACGAATCCGGTTTCGTCGAAACCACGCTTGCCGCGTTCAAGGGTCGCACCATCCACACCTACCACACCGAAGGTGCGGGAGGCGGTCATGCGCCGGACATCATCAAGGCCTGCGGCTTTGCCAACGTGCTGCCGAGTTCCACCAACCCGACCCGGCCGTTCACCCGCAACACCATCGATGAACACCTCGACATGCTGATGGTCTGCCATCACCTGGACCCGAGCATTGCCGAAGACGTGGCCTTCGCCGAAAGCCGCATCCGCCGCGAGACGATTGCCGCCGAAGACATCCTCCACGACCTCGGCGCGTTCTCGATGATCAGCTCCGATAGCCAGGCCATGGGCCGCGTCGGCGAAGTCATCACCCGCACCTGGCAAACCGCCGACAAGATGAAAAAGCAGCGCGGTCCGCTACCGGGTGACGGCGAGGGCAACGACAACTTCCGCGCCAAACGCTACATAGCCAAGTACACGATCAATCCGGCGATCACCCACGGCATCAGCCATGAAGTGGGCTCGGTGGAAGTGGGGAAATGGGCCGATCTGGTGCTGTGGCGTCCTGCATTTTTCGGCGTCAAACCGACGTTGATTCTAAAGGGCGGCGCTATTGCGGCGAGCCTGATGGGCGATGCCAATGCGTCGATCCCGACACCGCAACCGGTGCACTACCGACCGATGTTCGCCAGCTACGGCGGCTCGCTGCATGCCACCAGCCTGACCTTTATCAGCCAGGCGGCTTCGGATGCCGGACTGCCTGAAGCCTTGGGGCTGAAGAAGAAAATCGCTGTGGTCAAAGGCTGCCGCGAGGTGCAGAAAACCGACCTGATCCATAACGATTACCTGCCGCATATCGACGTCGATCCGCAGACGTATCAGGTCAAGGCGGATGGTGTATTGCTGTGGTGTGAGCCGGCGGATGTGTTGCCGATGGCCCAGCGCTACTTTTTGTTCTGATTATCAGTGGCGCAAAAAAGGCCTGGATGCAGTGCGCATCCGGGCCTTTGCTCATTGATTTTCAGTTTTTCGTTTCAACGGTAAAAGGAATGTCGACCCTTTCCACTTTTGCGTTATCCATGGCCCGACGGGTCAGACGCTTGAGCAGCGTTTTCATTTCATCGTCAATCAGGCTCAGCTCAGCGGCATATTGCCCCTCTGTCATTACCTGCCCCGGCGCATATTCGCCTTCCGGTTTTCGCAGCTCGGCGGCGAGCACGCGCAGTTCCTCCTTCAGACTGTCCTTTTGCTCAATGGAGAGATCCGGTTCAGTCGCCCGCGTCTGCAGCGCCGTGTAGAACTCGGTGGTGGCATCGATCCGGCGCCGGAATGACTTGAACGCTCGCCGGTTGGAACCCCGGACGTACGCCTCCCAGAACGGCTGTTCGCTGATCGAATCGCGCAGCAGATCCCCGGCTTCCAGATCGAGCACGCGTTGATACGCATCCTCGATCATCTGCGCAGTAACCGCGGCGATTTTTCTGAACTGCATTTTTCGGGTTTGCCAAGGCAGCTCCAGCCGGTCGGCCAGGTCCGTCATGTACGCCAGATGAACCTCGACTTCATCAATGCTGCCCGTAACCTCACCTGCCGCATCGACGCGCCTGAACCGCTCGCCCTTGCCCGTTCGTTCGCTGATGACGTTCCTGGCGATTTTGCTCAATTCATCCAGGCGGGATTTACCCTTGGCCAACAGCACCAGTTCCGCCTCCACCAGGCTCGGATTCACCAATTCATACGCCTCATGAATCAGCACCTCAAGGCCCATGGCATTGAACAGTTGAGCCCCGGCATCGACGCACGCGGTGGGCGCCGAGGCCATGGCAAACAGCTTTTCTCGCAGCTCGGCGTTCTCGGCCATGGCATCGAGCATGCGCCAGACCTTGCCCGTCAGATCCACTTGAAAAGCCTTGTCGCGCCTGAAGTGATAGGACTCGGTCAGCTTGCGCACCTCGTTGAAAAACGGCACTGAACCGAACTCATCCTCAACTTCATTCCACACCTCTTGGCGCGCGACCCATTCTGGTCGCGTGAGCCCTTCCTCCCAGTCGAGGCTGTCACGCACGCCACGCGGAGGATAGGGACGATCAGGGTCCATGCCAACGGACTCGATGTACTCGCGCAACAACTGCAGGTTAAACGCCGGTAACCATTGCGCATCACGACTCAACACCGTGCGCGCCAACAACTCCGCTTCGACAGTGCCGGGAGTAACCGTCGGCACCGTCAGAATCTCGTTGTGTTGCAAGTCCAGGTAAAAATGACGAAATCTGGCCTGTGAAAACAAGCCTTCCGGCCAAGTAGAAATATTGGTGTCGGTCAGCAGCAGCGTGTGCAGCCTGGGCATGCGACCAATATCAGGTTCGCGCCCCAAGGGATTACCCATCAAGTCCAGGCTTTGCAGGCGCGTCAGGTCGCGCAGGTCCGCCACCGCTTGCGCATCCAGCACCATTCGATTGCCCCGGATTTCCAGTTCCGTCAGCCCGCGCAGTCGGCCCAGTACGCGAGGAAACCGCGTAAGCCGGTTGCCATTGAGGTTGAGCGCGCGAAGCCTGGGAAAATGCTCAAGGAAAGACACCTGAGCATCGACCAGTTCGGTACTTTGTACGTCCAGACGGGTGACATGTCCGAAATCACCCTCCAACGGTGGCATTGTCGCCAAATGCCTTCCCAATGGCCTGGCGCTCAGATCCAGCACCCTGCCCCGCACATTGCCGAACGTGTCCACATCCCTTTCCCCGGCCTGCTGCCAACATTGCCTGATGATCGTGTACAGCTCGTTTCTTGACTGCCATTCAGTCCTTCCGGCGGCGCTGTACCTGAACGCATCAGTCGGAGAATCCAGCCAAAGCCGAAAATTGGCGTTGAGCCGATTGAACTCGGCTTCGAGCTCGCTCGCCCGGTGTTCCGGGTTGCCGTAAGGGCCGCCACCGTCCAGATAGGCCTGGGCCTCGTCTTCTGTCCAGCCGGGACGGAGACTTCGAACCCGTTCTCGTGGTGTCAGACGCCCGGAGTCTGCGCGAAGTGCTTGAAAGTAGCCTTGCATGCCGCCGCGCAACTTCATCGTTTCCGGATCGTAGAACGGCTTGCGAATCGGGTTGTCGGCCAGGATCAGGCGCAACGCATCGCGCGCCATTGGTGCCCTTTGCACCGCGTGGCGGAGTGCCGCCCCTTGGTTGATTTCATAACCCAGCGCCGAGCGTTGCGCGTCGGGAAGTGCATGCAGCACCGACGCAAAAAGAGTATCAGCCCCATGCAAATGCCGGTCTGCGACATCCCGCGCCTCATAAAGCCCGTCGTTACGGACCAGCACTTTGCGCACACGGGCGTCTTGCGGGCCGATGCTGTCTAGCAGGGTGCCCGAGAATGAAAATTCGCGGATCTCGATGCGCACATCACTGGGCCAGTTCGTCAGCGTTTCCAGGGTATGCAGCGCCAGCCTTTCGGTGTCCGGGGTTTGCAGCCAATCAAGGAACAACCCTTCATAGGCGCGCGCCGTGCGCACGTCCAGCAACGCAGTTCGCACCTGTTCCTTCAGGTGCAGGGACAGACGTTTATGCTCTGTCAGGACACGCAAATCCTCAGGGCGGGCCGCCGCCAATATCTCCTCGGCCAGGTTGGCAGGCAAATGCGCGAAGGCGTTCTGAAGCAGCAACACCTCGGGGTTACTTGAGTGTTGCTGCGCGGTGTAGAGCCTTTCGAAATGACTTTTTCGCTGCAGGCCGTTTTGCGTCAGCTTCTCGGTATCAGCCCATGCCTTGAACCGTCTGATCGTGTCAACCAGCAACGCCGGTGGGGCTGCGTGTTCGGTGTGCAGTCTGCGCAACACGTCCTCTTCGACGCCACTGACCAAACGGATCTGCTCGAGTGTCGCATCGTCAAAACCATCGACCATCGGGCCAAGCCGGCGCATGAGGGCGGTCCTGTCCCACTCAAGGGGGCGGTCGAGTTCGGTGTGCCAGATCCCGGCACCGCTGTGCGAGACTTTCGGTTGATAGGCGCCGGGGCGGTTCGGGTGTTGAAGCCGTGACTGGCCGGTGAGCGGATCGTCGATCACCTCGAAATGCTCCCCCCCAAGCGGTAAAAAATCCCGTCCGCCTTGCCGATGCAGGCCTCGTTCGTCCGGCACCGAATCCCTGGGCAGGTCGACCCTGTGCTCATAGGCGTTCAGTTCAGGCTTCCAAAGCCGAAAGGAACCATCGGGCAGCTCGACCTTTTTCAATCGATCGACAAAAGACGAGGCTTTGACCGGTGTCGGAAGTCGGCCGGGCAGCACATGCCCGGCCATCATCAATGCAAGCTGGGCCGCATTGATCACCACCCCGACAAGCAGGCCCGAGGCTTCTTCCTTGTCTCCTTTGCTCCAGTCTTCAATGCCCTCCATGGTTTCCAGCAGCATCTGCCCGACCATGATGCCCAACATGGCTTCACCCAGTCCGGGCACCAGCAGGGCACCGAAATTGAACACGTTCCAGCCGATGCTCAGGTAGCTGGTCAGACGTGCCCAGCGGGTGGCGGCGTCTTCGTCATCGGTAGGCACGGCCATGTGTCGTGCGTCGGCGATGGCCTTCTCTCTGCGCCAAGCAGAAATCTGCTGCCAGAGATCGCCCGTGACCGGGTTGGTAATCGGCTCTGCATCGGGGTTTTCGGTGGCGGTTTCTCTCCACCAGGGGCCCATGTCCAGTGGTTCGCGTTGATGCCAGGTGAAGGTGCTGAAGCGTTCGTTGACGCGCGCGAAGAAGCGGCCTTTGTCTTTTTGTGYCACGAATCGGCTGAAAAACTGTTGGTAGTCCCGTGATCGCAACCGGCTGGTCAGTTCCTTCATGAAATCGAGGAACGACGGATATTCCTTGAGCGGGTATTCGGGGTCGTCTGGAACATAAACGATCAAGGTGCCGTCCAGACGACTTTGCTTATCGATATCCTGCCGGCGCAGTACTTCATCGACTACCCCGCGGGGGCCGTTGGCAAAAAACGCCTTGAGCAACTTGAACTGCCCAAACTCTTGACCCGGTAATATCGACAGGCTCTGTGACCACTCCATCAGCACCTGCTGATGCCTCGGCACCAGGCTGTCGTAGGTTTCTTTTATCAGCGCGGGGTCCGCCACGGCGCTGAACAATACGATGCCGGTCAGATTGAATCCCATGAGTGACAAGCGATGACACTGCATCGGCCGGTCACCCAGCATGATGTTGCTTTTACGATCCCGTGCTTCCTGCAATTTGCCGTATGCATAGAAAGAGATATCGCCCTTCAAATGTGCAATGAGCGCTGCTTCATTGAACGCCGCTTTTTCGCAGGCAATGGAATGCCGCTCAAGTGTTGCTTTGGCGTCAACCGTTTCTGGCTTGAGCAACGCAGTCATGTGCTTTTGATACTGCGCGCCGATATCCAGAGTTCGACACAAGGATGCAAACTGTTCGACCGTCAAGGCCTGGCGCTGCAGTTGCCCCTGGGCATCCTTGATGAAAATGCCAGAGCCATCGCGAAACGCACCGGCCTGTGTTTCAGGTTCTTCAAAGTTGTGCAGCGCCGCTTCCAGCAGCGTGGACTGCCTCATTCGACTGGCTTGGGTATCGATGCCGAACGTTAATGTCGCCGGTACATAAGCCYGCAATAACGTTGCATTAACGTCCAGCTCCAGATTCAGTTGATCCTTCAGGGCTTCGATCAGTAGCGGCTGCGCAAACGCCTTGATGTCATGTTGCAAGTCACTCAGCGTATTTTCCAGAGGCGCCTGCAATCGCCAGCGTTCGTTGATAAGCGCCTTCAAATACTGGCGATCCATGGGGCGCGCATTGCCATACCACTCGGGAACAGCCGGGTTCTGATTGAGGAGTGACTCATATCGGTGGATCGGTATTTTATTGAGCAGCGTCGGGACTTTTTCCGCGAGGTATTCCAGATAAATACTCTGCGCATCATCGAACACCTCGGGAGGTGTTCCCAATACAGCGCCTTCTAATAACTCAGCCATTTCGCAACTATCCCTGWGCGATCACTAGAGCCATCAGCTTATTCAGCAATAAGAAAAACAAAAGCCTAAATAACTGCTGTTAAGCCGCTCGAAAACAGCTATTCCCATTAAACTTCAAACCCTGAAAAATAATTATTTACCACCCTGATCGCCGCGTCGTCTGAACCTGCGCGTGAACGGTAGTATTGGGCCGTCGGTAAAAAGACTAAGCTGCCCAGATCTTCTGTCAGGAAACCGGCCATGCGCTTATCCGAATTCATCAGGCAAGACGTGGAYCGTATCGTCGATGAATGGGAGCAGTTCGCCAGTACCATCACGCCGGCTGCCGAAAATATGGACCGTGCGGCTTTGCGTGATCACGCCAAGGCAATTCTATTGGCGGCCGCGCGGGACATGACTACTGCGCAAACCGCCTGCGAACAGGCTGCCAAGGCCAAGGGTGAAGGGCCGGAAAAAACCCCGAGCCTGGACGAGGCCGGCGCCAGCCATGGTGAACTGCGCCATACCGTGGGTTTCGATCTGGTGCAGATGACCAGCGAATTCCGCCACTTGCGAGCCTGTGTGATTCGCTTGTGGGTCAACAGCCTCGAATCACCGGACCTGGCCTACTTTCAGGACATGATCCGCTTTAACGAAGCCATCGACGAAGCCCTCGCCGAGTCCACCGCGGCCTATGCCGAACAGGTCAATCGCTCGCGGGATATCTTTCTGGCAATCCTCGGCCATGACCTGCGCGCGCCGCTGCAAGCCGTGAGCATGTCCACTGAACTGCTGATGCGCAAAACCGCGCTCGAAGGCGATGCGTTGGCCTGTGCGAACAACATAAAGCGTGGTGCAAAGCACATGGCGGTGATGGTCAACGATTTGCTGGAACTGGTGCGCAGTCGATTGGGCAAGAGTCTGCCCATCGAACCGGCGCCCATGGATCTTGCCGATGCCGCGCATACAGCGATTGCCGAAGCCTGCGCCGGTAACCCCGAATGCGATCCAACGGTAAAAGTAGTGGGAGATACCCGCGGTGTCTGGGATGGCGGGCGGGTCGGTCAACTGTTGCAGAACCTGATCGGCAACGCCTTGCAGCATGGTTCGAACAAACGAGATGTGACCGTCACCGTGAGCGGGACACCTGACGCGGTTTGCCTGACGGTGCACAACTTTGGTGTGCCGATTTCCGAGGATGCTCTCGGAACGATATTCGATCCGCTGGTGCGCAGCGCTGACGAGGAACTGGGGCAGCCAACGACTAGCCTTGGCCTGGGGTTGTTCATCGTCAAGGAAGTGGTGAATGCGCATGGCGGGACGATAGAGGTCAGTTCGAACGAGACCGACGGGACGCTGTTTACTGTGGTGTTGCCCAGGAAGGTATGAAGGCGTGAGACTGCATTGTGGCGAGGGGGCTTGCACCCGTTCGGCCGCGAAGCGGTCGCAAATCCTGAAAATGTGCTTTACCTGATAAAACGCGACAATGGTTTTTTGGGGCTGCTACGCAGCCCAACGAGGGCAAGCCCCCTCGCCACAGAAAGTCCGCTCGCCACAGGAAGCGCCTTTATCACCGGCTAACAGTTCACGCCTACTCAACCACCAACCGCCCCAACCGCTGCTTGAGCATCCGGTTCTCGGCCCGCAGTTGCTGGACCTCTTCAAGCAGGTCCAGTGCCAGGGCGACGCCCTCCCATTCCAGTTCCAGGTCGTGCCGCAGTTTGGCGGCACGCTTGGCCAGCGCCAGTTCGTAATCGTTGAAACGCCAATCCTTGGGCTGCTTGCCCTGAGGTTCGAGGATGCCGTGTTCGACGATTTCGATCACGTAGACGTCCGACAAGTCGGTCGCCTCACAGAATTCTGCCAGGTCCAGGTGAACGATCAGGGGGTTGCTCATGATGGGCTACTCCGTCTCTTGGATCAGAAATGTTCTCTAGGGTTGAACTCAGCTTTTTTCGCCAGTTCCTGCCACAACGCTTTGACCTCATCGCTCGACGCTTTTGGCATGACGGCCTTGAGTTGCACGAACAGGAAGCCGCGCTCACCCGTCTTGTTCAGCAAACCATGGCCCTTGGCGCGCATGCGCTGGCCATTCTGACTGCCGGCCGGCACTTTGAGGTTGATCTTGCCGGTCAGGGTCGGCACTGCGACTTCAGTCCCCAGCGCCAGCTCCCACGGTGCCAAAGGCAACGTGATAATCAGGTTCTCGCCTTCGACATCGAATTTGGGGTGCGGCGCAAAACGGATCGTCAGGTACAAGTCGCCATTGGCGCCGCCACCGACACCCGGAGCCCCTTGGCCTTTGAGGCGGATGCGCTCGCCGTCGGTCACGCCGGCCGGGATTTTTACGTTCAGGCTTTTGCTGGTGTTGCTGACGTGTTGGCCGGCAGCGTTGTACTGCGGCACCTGGAAAGTGACCTTCTTCGATTCGTTCGAGAGGGTTTCTTCCAGAAAAATCCCGAGTTCCATTTCCACGTCTTGTCCTCGACGTCCGGTGCTGCGACGCGACTGCCCACCATCAAAACCAGGGCCACGGTTGCCGAAGATCGAACTGAAAAAGTCCGAGAAATCGCCCGCGTCCTGACCACCACCGAAACCGCCTGCGCCACGTCCCTGCCACCCTGGCGGGCCCTGGAACGGCTGGCCATGCTGGCCGTATTTGCGCAAGTCGTCATATTCGGCGCGCTTGTCGGCGCTTTTCAGCGCTTCATAGGCTTCCGAGGCGTCCTTGAACTTGGCCTCGGCGTCCTTTTCCTTGCT
The DNA here is from genome assembly GCF_056400445.1 of Pseudomonas sp. P5_B2. Taxonomy (NCBI): domain Bacteria; kingdom Pseudomonadati; phylum Pseudomonadota; class Gammaproteobacteria; order Pseudomonadales; family Pseudomonadaceae; genus Pseudomonas; species Pseudomonas sp. P5_B2. The sequence goes on from NZ_JBFULH010000089.1 coordinate 9,587, forward strand.
GACGTCGGGGTGGTATTTGCGCGCAAGCTTGCGATAGGCGGCCTTGATCGCCTTATCGTCAGCCGTCGGCTCAACACCCAGAATCTTGTAATAGTCTTTGAAGTCCATCTAAGGATCACCATCCGTTATCAAATCGCGCAGCCAGGCACAGCATGCTCTTGTTTGCAGCGTTTGGATTGACCGATCTCAAATTTGTGACCGGGCAGCGCGTCAGAAGTTTATTGGTAGCGGACAGCGGTTCTTGCGACCGCCGGTTGACTACCAGGCCCATGCCAGCAAGTTTGGGGCGAAGCTGAGTGTTTCAAGCGCTAATGCCTGCGAATTAGTAGATAGTCGGCCTTCGAATATTCGTCGCGCTGACATACACTGCGCGGCCGTTTTTTAACCGGAACTTGAAAGACATGAAAAACGCATCTCCAGCCCGTGCCTGTGGTATCGACTTTGGCACGTCCAACTCCACCGTCGGCTGGCTGCGCCCCGGCATGGAAACGCTGATCGCGCTGGAGGACGACAAGATCACCCTGCCCTCGGTGGTCTTCTTCAATATGGAAGAACGCCGCCCGGTGTACGGCCGGCTGGCCCTGCACGAGTACCTGGAAGGCTATGAAGGCCGGTTGATGCGCTCGCTCAAGAGCCTGTTGGGCTCCAAGCTGATCAAGCACGACACCAGCGTTCTCGGCACGGCGATGCCGTTCAAGGACCTGCTCGGGCTGTTTATCGGCCAACTGAAAAAGCGCGCTGAAACAGCCGCCGGTCGGGAATTCGAAGAAGTGGTGCTGGGCCGTCCGGTGTTTTTCGTCGATGACGATGAAATGGCCGACCAGGAAGCCGAAAACACTTTGGTGGACGTGGCCCGCGCCATTGGCTTCAAGGATGTCTCTTTCCAGTACGAACCGATTGCGGCGGCATTCGACTATGAGTCGACCATCGAAAAAGAAGAGCTGGTGCTGATCGTCGACATCGGCGGTGGTACCTCCGACTTCTCGCTGGTGCGCCTGTCCCCTGAACGCCGCCATTACGACAACCGTCACGATGACATCCTCGCCACCGGCGGCGTGCACATCGGCGGGACCGATTTCGACAAGCAACTGAGCCTGCAAGGCCTGATGCCGCTGTTCGGCTACGGCAGCCGCATGAAGAGCGGCGCCTACATGCCGACCAGCCACCACATGAACCTGGCGACCTGGCACACCATCAACTCGGTGTACTCGCAAAAATCGACCCTGGCCCTGGGCAGCATGCGTTACGACATCGAAGACACTGGCGGCATCGATCGCCTGTTCAAGCTGATCGACCAGCGCGCCGGCCATTGGCTGGCCATGGAAGTGGAAGAAACCAAGATCCAGCTGACCCACGCCGACAGTCGCCATGTGCCGCTGGACCGCATCGAGCCGGGTCTGAGTGTGGAACTGAGCCGCGCCCTGTTCGAATCCGCCATCGAAGCGCTGCTGGAGCGCGTGCGCAACAGCGTGACGCAAATGCTCAACGATGCGAATGTGCGGGTCGATCAGGTGGATACGGTGTTCTTCACCGGCGGTTCGAGCGGGATTCCGGCGCTGCGCAACAGTGTTTCGGCGATGTTGCCGAAGGCGCGGCATGTGGAAGGGAACATCTTCGGCAGCATTGGTAGCGGATTGGCGATTGAAGCGTCGAAGCGTTACGGCAGCATGGACTGATTAACCCTGTGGCGAGGGGGCWWGCCCCCTCGCCACAGTAGATCAACAGCCGCTTAGACCATTCCCACCTGCTTCAACTCACTCTTCAAATACGCGTAATAAATCGGTCCCGCCACCACCCCCGGTAGGCCGAACGCGGCCTCGAACACCAGCATCGCCAGCAGCAACTCCCACGACTTGGCACTGATCTGCCCGCCGACAATGCGCGCGTTGAGGAAGTATTCAAGCTTGTGGATAACGATCAGATAACCCAGCGCCGCCACCGCGACCCATATCGACAGCGACAGGCCAACGATGGTGATCAGGGTGTTTGACATCAAATTGCCGATCACCGGCAGCAGGCCGAGCAGGAAGGTCAGCACAATCAGGGTTTTGGTCAGCGGCAGCTTGATGCCGAACATCGGCAGGACCACCGCCAGGAAAATCCCGGTGAAGAAGGTGTTGAGCAGCGAAATCTTGATCTGCGCAAACACGATGTTACGGAAGGCCTTGACCAACAGGTGCAAGCGGTCGAACAGCGCGGCGGCCAGAGGTTTGCGTTTGGTCACGTCTGGTGCGCGCTGCAAGGCAATGATCGCCCCCAGCACCATGCCGATCAGCAGCGTCACAAACATGTGCGCCGCATCCTTGCCCACCAGCTGCAAGTCGCTCAAGTGCTTGCTGATCCATTCCCCGATGGCCAGGCGGAATTCACCGGCACTGGCGGGCAGATAGGCGTCGATGAATGGCGGCAGTTGCCCGCGCGCCCGGTCGACCACACCCATGAATTTATCGAGGGAAGCCCCGGGGTTTTCGGCTTCGTGCAGCAAGAAACTGAAGGCGCCGGCAAAGATCAGCGCCAGCACGCTCACTACCAAAGTCCCGAGCAACGCTACCGCCAGCCAGCGCGCACGCCGACCTTCAATCAGCCGCTGCAATTGCGGCGTGAGCATATTGACCAGCTCGAACACCAGCAGACCGGCCAGCAGGCTGGGCAACAAGCGCAGCGGGATCACCAGCAGCAAACCACCAAAAATGATGAACCAACTGATCAGCAGCAAAACGTGGCGTTGAGAAAACGTTGGCATACAGCCTCAAAACGGACAGCGTAAAAGGATTGGCAGTCTGCCAGCGTTCCGGTGGCAGCACTAGGAATTGTGTAGGTCGACTTTGGTCGGGGTTCGGGCGATTTATTGCTGCGCCCCGACTGACGCCTTCGCGAGCARGCTCGCTCCCTCACGGACCTGCGAACCGAGACTCAATGAGGCCCTCACACCCCCCACTCCTATTTGTTCCTCAGGCAATCACTCATGAACGCCTTGCGCTCATCACCTTTGAGCAGTTTGGTTGTGGCATCGGCGTTGCAGGTTTTCATCTTCTGTTGCTGAGGGGTCAGGGTTTTTATGTCTGGGGCGGCCGGCTCGGTTTTCAGGCAGTTACTCATGAACATTTTGCGCTCATCACCTTTGAGGCTTTTTGCCGTCGCGTCGGCGTTGCAGATAGTCATTTTTTCCTGCTGAGGTGTGGTCGCGAAGCTCTGGGAGCAAAGCAGCAAGCCGATTACCAACAAAGGGGCACGCAATATCGTCATGGAGTTTTCTCCTTGTTGCCGCACCGATGGGCACGGCCTCACTCTGGAGTGTAGACAATGCCTGTTACACCTTCATCCACCGAACACAATCACCTGGCTGACCGCCCTGCAAAATGCCGGGGCGACTACTCGCTCCCGGCTCTACTGCTTTACTCAGCGTCTTCGGTGACTTGGAAAAGATCCTTGAAGGCTTCGCGATAGCCACGATAAGCCTCGATGCGCCCCTGGATGACTGGAGCAGGCAATAGCTCGAACGAAACCGGGACACCCTCCGATGTCGTGTAGGTAGTGCCAAGCTCCTTCAAGGAGGTGAACTGGGCATACGCCCCGGATTTATACAGTTTGTTGATCTTGATCTGCCTGAACGTGTTGGCCTCGGAGGCTGCCGGAGTCGTCGCCAGCCCCGCTGGAGCCTCGTTGATAAACGCGTATTCGGCAATGGCGGGGCCGGGTTCCAGGGTTGCCACCACCGGCAATGAAAAACTGAAGTAGCCTTTGCAGGCTAAATG
>NZ_JBFULH010000090.1:0-13328 GCF_056400445.1 Pseudomonas sp. P5_B2
CCTGGACAGCGTGACGCAGCGCATTAGTGAAATCGACGGGATGAACCAGTCGGTGGCCACTGCGACTGAAGAGCAGACCGCTGTGGTGGAGTCGATCAACGTCGACATTACCGAGATCAACACGCTTAACCAGGAAGGCGTGGAGAACTTGCAGTCGACCTTGCGCGCGTGTGCTGACCTTGAGCAGCAGGCGGCGCGGTTGAAGCAATTGGTGGGTAGCTTCCGGATCTAACGCGCTTCAGGCCCCTTCGCGAACAAGCCGCTGAGACAACGCCGGTCAGCAGCTCCAGACGTAGGACTGAATTAAGACTAAACTCGGTCCTACTCAACCTGGCGAGGCTCTCCCCATGAAGCTTTCATCTCAAATCAAGCCCATCAGCTACCTGAAAAGCCACACCGCTGAAATTGTCAAAACCATTACAGAAAGCCGTGAGCCCTTGGTCATCACCCAAAATGGTGAAGCAAAGCTCGTGGTAATGGACGTGAAAAGCTTCGAAGAGCAGGAAGACACGATGGCCCTTTTAAAACTCTTGGCAATGGGTAATCGTGAGATTGAAGAAGGCAAATTTCGCGATGCCGAAGACGTCTTCGCTGAACTGGACAAGGCTGACCATCAATGAGTTTAAAGGTCGTCATTCTTCAGTCCGCCGAAACAGACTTAAAAGAACTTCGTACCTGGCTCATCAAACAGTTTTCCACCCAAACCTGGCAAAGCACCTACACCTCTTTGAAATCAGCTACCCGCCACTTGGGAACACAGCCCTATTCAGGATCAATCCCTGAAGAAATCGAGAAGCTCCACCTCAGTCAGTACCGACAAATACTCTCAGGAATGAACAGGATCATTTATGAAGTACGAGACCAAACGGTCTATGTCCACATCATTGCCGATACCCGGAAAAAACTGCCAGCACTGCTGATGAAACGCCTGTTTCAAGGGGGTCTGTGAGTTCAAGGCGCATCGCATTTAAAAATGTGAGCCGGGTCTGGTGAGAAATGCCAACTCCTCAGCCGTAGACTCCCTTCCCAACACCGCATTGCGATGCGGAAACCGTCCAAACTGCGCAATCACGTCCCGATGCCGCTCGGCAAAATCCAGGTTATCGGCAAACACTGCCCGATCAGCCTCCGGTTGCTGCGCCATCAATTCGATGAACCGCGAAACGGCTTCTTCCTGCACTGCCAGGTGCTCGCAATGCTCCATCACCAGGTAGATAAATACCCGCTGAACAGGCCTCAACTGCCGATCAAAATCCGCAGCAATGCCTTGCGCCACCAGTGCCTGAGCCCTGAGATCGCCGGAATAGGATTTGCGAGTATTGCGATAGATCATTCGCGGGAGCTGATCGAGCAGTAGCACCAGTGCCAGCCAACCTTCGGGGCGTTGCGCCCAGTCAGTCAATCCGCCGGCCAGTGCCTGCTCGACCCAGTCCCCGAAACGCGTCTGCGCTTCGAGGTCCTGGCTGCCACGCTTGCCGAACCATAACCTGCCCTTGTCAGCCGCTGTTTCGTTCGCTGATTCGGAAGATCCGAACCACCAATCGAGCAACGGCTGCCAGGGCGCGGTCATGGTTTATTCCTTGTGGTAAGCCGTGATGCGTTCGACTTCTTCTTTGGAGCCCAGGAATACGGCAACACGCTGGTGCAGGCCGTCAGGCTTGATGTCGAGGATGCGTTGATGGCCATTGGTGGAAGCGCCGCCGGCCTGTTCGACCAGGAACGACATCGGGTTGGCTTCGTACATCAGACGCAGCTTGCCCGGCTTGGACGGCTCGCGGCTGTCGCGTGGGTACATGAACAGACCGCCACGGGTCAGGATGCGGTGCACGTCCGCGACCATCGCGGCGACCCAGCGCATGTTGTAGTTCTTTTTCAGGGGGCCTTCTTCGCCAGCCAGCAATTCGCCGACGTAGCGTTGTACCGGCGCTTCCCAGTGACGCTGGTTGGACGCATTGATCGCGAATTCCTGAGTGGAGGCCGGGATTTTGATGTCTTCGTGGGTCAGCACGAAGCTGCCCATTTCGCGGTCCAGAGTGAAGCCTTTTACGCCGTCGCCCAGGGTCAGGATCAACATGGTCTGTGGACCGTAGATCGCGTAACCGGCAGCCACTTGCTCGGTGCCTGGCTGCAGGAAAGCCTTTTCGTTCAAGGGCTCATTCTGGCTCAGGTATTCGTTCGGGCAACGCAGCACCGAGAAAATCGTACCGACCGGCGCGTTGATATCGATGTTCGACGAACCGTCCAGCGGGTCGAATACCAGCAGGTACGCGCCTTTCGGGTATTTGCCCGGGATCTGGTAGGCATTGTCCATTTCTTCTGACGCCATGCCGGCCAGGTGACCGCCCCATTCGTTGGCTTCGAGCAGGATCTCGTTGGAGATCACGTCGAGTTTCTTCTGCACTTCACCTTGGACGTTTTCAGTGCCCATGCTGCCCAGAACACCACCGAGGGCGCCTTTGGACACGGCGTGGTTGATCTCTTTGCAAGCACGCGCCACCACTTCGATCAGGAAACGCAGATCGGCAGGAGTGTTGTTGCTACGGGTCTGCTCAATCAAATAGCGACTCAGGGTAACGCGGGACATGGAAGGCTCCGGTGGAATGGGGGGCTAAAAACCCGCGCAGTTTAACGCGAGTCGAGGCGCATTTCCTCCTATCAGACGTGATACACCCAAGAGAGTTCATGCGCGGGGTTTAGCGTAGTTCGAATTGGGGCGGATGTGGACCGGCGGCAGGTGGCAGTTTCAAGATTTTCTTTGCCTGATAGTCAGCCTTCGCGAGCAAGTCGAATGGTGCGCAGCACCCGCTTTCAGGGTTTGGCTGGAGGCTTGCGCAGCAAGCTGACCGCCATCGCCGCCAGAAACAGCACGCTGAGTAACAAAACTCCCCACAACCCGAATTTTTTCCAGTTCGTGCCAGTGGTCACCGTCGATGCAGGCGTCACCATCCCCTCGCCCTCCACGGTGGCTTTACCCAATGTCGCCAGCTTCTGAGCGCTGTAATCCGGAATCAGCGTCGATAACGGCAAGCTCGCTGCTTTCACCGTCGCATTCCCCAGCGCCAGCGTATAAGGGCCTGGCCCGCGCGCGAGGAACACCAGCTGCGTCGGACGCACGGCATATTTCACCGTTGGCGCTTCGGCGCCCAAGCCGCCACCGCGCTCGTCCACGAACAGTTTCAACTGCTGTACGGTTTGCCCCGGTAGCAGCAACTCGTTCTGCACCACGTCCTGGCCATTCTGGGTCAGGCGATACAGCAAACCACTGCCCAGCGGCTGCCACGGCAGGCTGCTCTCGCGGCGACCGGACAAGGTGACCGGCGCCAGACTGTTGGGCTGACTCAGTTCGACCTGCAAACGCTCGACATTCAGCCCCATCGGTAATTGCCAGGTGTATTCACCGGTCTTCACGCTGCTGCCGGCCAACGGTTGCGACCAGACCAACGACAGCGGCAGGCTGCGGCTGCTTGCACTTTCCAGCTGCGCCGACGTCAGCACGGGCGCCAATTGTGGTGAACTCCACAGCAAGCGCAGATAGCGCGCCGATTGCCCCGGCAGAGCGACTTCATGCTGCTCGACCCGTTCGTCGGCAAACGTCAGCCGTGCGACCTGCCCCTTGCCCCACGACTGCCAATGCTGCAAGTCGTCGCTGGCTTCGATGCTGAATTGCTGGAAGCCGTCGCGTTCGCTGGTCCAGTCAAGGACCAATTGCTGCAACGGCGCCTTGATGGCGCTGGCATCGAGCAACCAGCCGCGCAGCACTTCCTCGCCGGCTTCCAGCTGAATGGACGGCTGTACTTCGACCAGCGCGCCGTTGGCACTCGACTGCACTCGCACACTGGGCGCGTGTTCGGTGGAATCTGCCGAGTTGTACAGCGGGAACCACTTCACATCGGTCAATGTGCGATTTTCGCGGGTCTGGGCCGGTTCTCTCGCCATGGCATACGCCTGAACCTGACCAGCGGCGTTGAAGACTCGCACATCACTCAGGTTGGTTTGCCGCGCCTTCAACTGCACGTTCAATGGCAAATCGAGGCGATACCACGGGCCTTCGCCGCTCACGGACAACGGCACTTGAGTGGTGAAGTCCGCCGGTTGTTCCTGCGCGCTGACTGACAGCGTCACTCCCAGCGCCATCGCGCCCAACCAACCCAGGTTCAGCTTCTGAATCAAGACGACACTCCTTCGGTTTCCGGTGCCGGTGTTTCAGAATCCGGCGCAGCCTCGACACGCTTGGGCGGCAGCGGCGCGAAATAGCCCACCACCAGCAGCAACACGCCAACACCGATAAACGACACGATCCGCGCGAGCCCGCCGCGGTTACTCAGTTCCACAAAGAACAGCTTGGCCACCACCACGCCAATCAACGCCGCACCGATCAGCCAGACCTCGCGACGATGGCGCAAATGACCGCCGATCATCAGGCTCAGCGCCATCAGCGTCCAGACGATAGACAGGCCGGCCTGAACCAACGTTGATTCAAGTAACGCATCGAACTCGAACGGCACACCACCCCAATGGTGCGCCGCGCGCATTACCAGCACAGTAAAGAACATAAACAGTGAAACCCCGGCGAGCCATTGCGTGGCGTGTTCGGCGTAGTCCTTGCGAATCGCCAATTGCGTCACGGCGCTATGCGACCAGACGTAGACCCCGAAGAGCGCAAACAGCAGGCCCAGCTCCAGCGGGTTGATCAACGGCACGTATGGCAGCGGTTCGGCGGTACCGTCGCTGACCACATTCGTCAGCCAAAACCAGCCGAGCATCAGCAGCGCCAGCGGTGCCGCCGCATACAGTCGGTATTCGCGCGGATACGCCGACACCGGCCATGGCCAACTGCGTGGTGCAGCCATCAGCAGCAGATACAGGCTTGGCAGAATTGCCCAGCCCAACCAGCGCCAGGCGTTGTATTGCTCAGACAACAGCAGGAGGCCATACCGCAACTCCAGCGCCAGCACGCCGATCAACAGCCAGCAACCGAGCACATGCGCCGTGCTCACAGCGCGCGCGGGCAACATGGGCGCCAGTCGCTTCAGCGAGACGAAATGCACGACGAACACCGCCGCCCACGCCAGCCAACCAAAACTGGCCGCAGGGTGATAACGCGAGTGCCACGCCGCGAGCAGCACCACGCCCGCGGCCGGCATCAGCAAGGTGCAGAGCAAACCCAGAGAGGACCATTTCAAGCGCAGCGCCAACAGCGTCCAGAGCGCCACGCTAATGGCCGCGATCACCAGCAACAGCGTCGCTTGCAGATTGACCGGGGCAAAGCGCAGCACTTCACTGATCCAGGCCAGTGCCCACCAACCCGCACCCCAGACCAGCAGCACGTCGGACAAACGCCTTAAACTCAGCACCTCGAATGCCGAAGCATGATTGCCAAATTGCAACCGCCACGCACCGACCAGCGCCGCCGAACCCAATACCAACGGAGTCCAGAAACCGCTGTGAGCCAGCGGACTTAAACCCTCACTGGCCAACGGTCCGAGCAGGGCCGGCCCCGCCATCACAAATGCCACGCCACCAATCACCTGCAACATCAAACCGAAGACAAAACTGACGCGCAGCTTCAGAAACAGGCTCAACCAGATGATGAACAAACCACTGGCCGCCCACACCGCGCTCGCGGTTTGCCACGGCAGGACGAACAGTACGGCTAGGTTGATCAGTACCAGACCGGCCAGCAACACCACCGACACGCCGAGCAACAGTCGCGTGTCGCTGCGCACCATCTCATCGCGCGCGGCCTGCAGCATGCCGACGATCAACGCCAGACCGATCAGAGAGGCGCTGAGCAAACCGTTCCAACCAGCGTTGAACACCGCCGCGGACTCACCACCGCCACCTTCCAGCCGCAACAGGAACAACGCACCACCGAGCAACTGCACGACAAACGCAGTGAACAGGAACGTGCGTGATTGCAGGCGCAGACCGACAAACAACGTCGCCAAACCGGCCAGCGCCCAACTGATCGCAGTGCCCTGAGTAAAGAAAAACAAGGGCGCCAGGAGATAAAGAAACGTCAGACCGAGGCACGCCAGAACCGCATTCCATCTGCGCTCCCATTCCACCGTCTGCCCAGGTGCCGCGTTGCGCAATTGATAGAAGCTGAACAGCAACGCCATGCCGAGCATCAACGCGCCCAACGGAGCGCCGTCGAGCAGGCTGCTTTCGCCGATCCGCAGCTCGCGGATAAACGCCAGTGCCGAGCCCAGTTGCAGCAGCAAGGCAAAGGCCCGTGCCGTGGGTCGTTGCTGACGCAGGCAGAGCCAGAAGATCCCTGCGCCTTCAACAGCCCAGGCAGCGGCGGTCCAGCGTGCATCGAGCCCCAAAGGAATTGCCAGACTGGCGAAGATCACACCCAGTGCCAGACAGGTTTCTGCCAGCAACAACGCGCGGCCGCCCATCAGCATACGAGTCAAGCCCATGTAAATCATGCCCAACGTCAATGCGCTGAAAGCTGCTGCAAACTCAATGTGCTGGACCAGTGTGAATTGCAAACCGAATCCCACCACGGGTGGGCCAAACAGCATCGTACCGTCGACGTAATCGCCCTTGCCCGCCGACCAGCGCAGCAGTGCCTCGCGGCTGTCGTCTTCCGGCGCATCGTTCATTGCCAGCAACTTGCGCCGGGTGAACAACAGACCAATGGCCAGGTACATCAGGAAAAACACAATCAGGAACGGCTCGATACTCCACAGCAACTCCGGCGTGTAGGAACGCAGCCCCCAAGCGAATCCGATGCTGAACGTGCCGGCAAAGCCGATCAGGTTAAGCAATCGCCAGGCCTTGAACCAGGCGATGGTGAGAATGCCCGCGTTGAGCAAGGTGAAGTAGCTGAACAGCGCGACGTGGTTGCCGGCACCGGTAGAGGTCAGAATCGGCGCGGCAAAACCGCCCATCGCGGCCACGCAGGCCAGCGCCAATGAATCCTGGGTGATCGCCAGAATCGCTGAGAACGCCGTCACCGCCACCAGCAGACCAAGCGCTGCCGACGGATCCAGCAGCGGATGCAGACGCATGGCGGCGAACACCGTCAGGTACAGCACGGCAATGCCGGTGCCTTGCAGCATCAACGCGTAATTATTGTTGCGATGACGCAGCCACCAACCCAAACCGAGTAGCCCTAACGCAAACGCCGCGACACCGGCGTAACGCAGCTCAATCGGCACGACCACGCCTTCGGTCGCGTAACGCAGTAGAAAGGCCAGACCGAGGAACAACAGCACCACGCCAACCCGCAGCACGGTGTTGCCACCGAAGAGCCAGGCGCGGGCGCCGCTGATGGCGCGATCTATGAGGTTAGGACCGCGCGGGGTGACGGGGGCTTGCGGCTCGGGTTTCCAGGCATCGGCAGGTAGAGGCGGACTGGTTTCAGTCGCCAAAGCGGTGATCGGTTCGAGTTCGGGGGGCAGCTCCCAGATCAGTTCCGGGGTGTCGACAGGGGATTCGTCGGGGGCAAATTCAGCAGGCCCAATGGGTTCGCTGGCAGCCGGCTCGCTGGTTTCAGGCGCTTTGACTCCGGACACCTCCAGCAAGGCCAGGCGTTGCTGCACTGCACTGAGCGCAACCTGCGTCTGCTCCAGCAGAAGGTGCAGCCTGGCAGCTTGTGATCCTAAACGGGCGATGCGGATAGCCAGGCCAATACCCAAGCCGAGCAAAGCGCCCAACAGCGCATCATCGAACGATTCGTCGAATATCCAGCCGAGCATCCAGCCGAGTGCCAGCCCGATCAGTATGAAAATCCATTGCATGGTCGATATCCCTAAGCAGCCCATTGCCTTGTGGCGCCTKCACTGACGTCATCGCGGGCAAGCCACGCTCCCACAGGTCATGCGCCATTCTGACGGCTCATGCAATCCTGTGGGAGCGTGGCTTGCCCGCGATTGAGCGCGCAGCGCTCACTGAAACTGGTGCTTAGTATATCGGCCAGGCCCAACCCCGTCGGGCCTTGCACGCAATTATTGCGAAAAGTTACTCCAGTGCCTTCCAGATTTCGGTGGCGTACTCGCGAATGGTCCGGTCTGAAGAAAACCAACCCATCCGCGACGTGTTCAACACTGCCGAACGCCACCATTCCTTGGAATCGTGCCAATGGGCTTCGACGCGCATCTGCGCACTCCAGTAAGAGTCGAAATCGGCGCACACCAGGAAGCGGTCGTAATCCACCAGCGAATCAATCAGCCCGGTGTAACGCGATGGATCATCCGGCGAGAACACCCCGCCGCGAATCGCTTGCAGCACGTCATTGAGTCGATGAGACGCCGCGATGTCCGGTGTCGCATTGAACTCGTGGTTCTGCTTTCGCGCTTCAACCTGCTGCGCACTGAGGCCGAAGATAAACATGTGTTCGACACCGATGCGCTCGGACATTTCTACGTTGGCCCCATCCAGGGTGCCAATGGTCAGTGCACCATTAAGGCCGAACTTCATGTTACTGGTGCCGGATGCCTCGAAGCCTGCGGTGGAAATCTGTTCCGACAAATCCGCCGCCGGAATAATGCTCTCCGCCAGGCTGACGTTGTAGTTGGGCAGGAACACCACTTTGAGCAGGCCGCGCACGGTCGGGTCGTTGTTCACTACCCGGGCGATGTCGTTGGTCAACTTGATGATCAGCTTGGCCTGGTGATAACTGGCGGCAGCCTTGCCGGCGAAAATCTTCACGCGCGGCACCCAGTCGATTTCCGGCTCGGCCCGAATCGCCTGATACAACGCCACGGTGTGCATCAGATTGAGCAGCTGGCGTTTGTATTCGTGGATCCGTTTAACCTGCACATCGAACATTGCCGCCGGGTTGACCGCCACCCCCAGACGCTCGTGAATCAGGTAAGCCAGGGCTTTTTTGCTGTGCAGCCGCTGTTCGGCAAACGCCTTGCGGAACGCGGCTTTTTCGGSGAACGGCTCCAGGTCGAGCAAGCGCCCTTCCGGGTTATCCCGCAAGTCCGGCCCGAGGACATCGACCAGCATGGACGTGAGTTCGGGGTTGGCCTGGTAAAGCCAGCGGCGGAAGGTGATGCCGTTGGTCTTGTTGTTGATCCGGTCCGGGTAGAGCTTGTGCAGTTCGGAGAACACGGTTTTACGCATCAGCTGCGTGTGCAGCCCCGACACGCCGTTGACGCTGTGCGAGCCGAGAAACGCGAGGTTGCCCATGCGCACACGGCGACCGTTGTCTTCTTCGATCAATGACACCGCGCGCAACACGTCGAAGTCATGAATGCCTTTGGCGCGCAGGGAGTCGATGTGTTGGGCATTAATCAGGTAAATGATCTGCATGTGTCGCGGCAACATCCGCTCCATCAGACCGACCGGCCAGGTTTCCAGCGCTTCGGGCAACAGCGTGTGGTTGGTGTACGACAGCGTGTCGACGGTGACTTGCCACGCCGCATCCCACGCCACGTCATACACATCGACTAGCTGGCGCATCAATTCGGCCACGGCAATCGAGGGGTGAGTGTCGTTGAGCTGGATCGCCGCGTGATCGCCCAGGGTCAGCACCGAGGTGTGCATGTTGCGATGGCGGCGCAGCAAATCCTGCAAGGACGCGGCGACGAAGAAGTATTCCTGGCGCAGCCGCAGCTCCTGGCCGGCTTCCGTGCTGTCCGCGGGATAAAGCACGCGAGAAATACTTTCGGCACGGGCTACTTCCGCTACTGCACCCAAGTGGTCACCGGCGTTGAAGCGCTCCAGGTGCAAATCTTCCATCGCCCGGGCACGCCATAGACGCAGCGTATTGACGCTCGCCCCACGCCAGCCAACCACCGGAGTGTCGTAAGCAATTGCTCGCACGGTTTCCACCGGGGTCCAGACTTGCTTGGATTTACCGTTTTCATCGATGACGGTTTCAACGCCGCCGCCGAAGCCGATCGGGTAAACGACCTCAGCCCGTTCAAATTCCCAAGGGTTGCCGAAGTCCAGCCAGTGTTCGGTCTGCTCCTGCTGCCAGCCGTCGACGATGGCCTGGCGGAACAAACCGTGTTCATAGCGAATGCCGTAGCCGTGGCCGGCGATGCCAAGGGTCGACATGCTTTCCATGAAGCACGCCGCCAGACGACCGAGGCCGCCGTTGCCCAGGGCCGCGTCGGGCTCCAGCAGGCGAATGCGTTCAAGGTCGACACCCAGCTCGGTCAATGCTTCACGGGCGACGTCGAGCAGGCCAAGGTTGCTCAGGCTGTCGTAGAGCAGCCGGCCGATGAGGAATTCCAGTGAGAGGTAATAAACCCGTTTCTGCCCTTTACGGTAAATTTGCCGGGTGTGGTCCATCCAGTGCTCGACCATGTGGTCTCGTGCTGCCAACGCAATAGCTTCGAACCAGTCATGGTCGAAGGCATGATCCGGGTCTTTACCCACCGCGTAGGTGAGTTTGGTCAAGACGGCATCGCGGAATGCGGCCACCTCTGCTTCGCGAACAAGTGGTTCTTGAGTCATCGATAGGACCTCGAGCGAGCGTGGAGTTGTTGAGCCTAGACGGTCTGACAGACGGTGGGGGCTCGGGTTCGGCAGTTTTTCCTGAGAGTGCGAGATAGGTTGGCATTACAGCGTCGTGTGCCTGATTCAATGCAGGGGCCGTGCCGGATTTATGGTGCCATTCGGGTGCTACAGAAAAAATCTGGCGAAAGGTTGTTCAAAAATCCACCAGTCCCGGTATGATCGCGCGCCCTGATGCACGTGCTGGTAACAACCGATGATGAAACCCAACCTGATCGCCGCCGCTGAGATCGATCGCCTCGATACCTGGGCCAAGTACTCTGCGCCGATGTGCGGTTCCTGCGTGTCCAGCTGCTGTACGCTGCCGGTCGAGGTCAAGATCAAGGACCTGATCCGCATCGGGATCGTCGACGAGTTCGAGCGCGGCGAGCCGGCGAAGAACATCGCCAAGCGCCTGCAGAAGGAAGGGATCGTCGAGCGTTACAGCCAGAAGACCGAGATCTTCACCCTCCAGCGCATGAGCAACAACGATTGCCTCTATCTGGATCGTAAGAGCCGTCTGTGCACTATTTATGAAAAGCGCCCGGACACTTGCCGCAATCACCCGAAAATCGGGCCGCGRCCAGGGTATTGCGCATACAAGCCTAAAGAAGTGGCACGCGAGACCAGCGCCAGCCGCCGGCCACTCGATAAGTTTTAACCCCACCCTGATCATTCCCACGCTCCGCGTGGGAATGCAGCCCGGGACGCTCCGCGTCCCATGCCGAAGCGGACGCGGAGCGTCCATTGAGGCATTCCCACGCAGAGCGTGGGAACGATCACCCCAGACAAACAAAAACGCCCCCGACCTTGCGGTCGGGGGCGTTTTTTTGTTCGCTAACTAAATGACTTAGTTACCGGACTTCTTCGCAGCGCGGGTACGCTCGCTTTCGCCCAGGATCTTCTTGCGAAGACGGATGGACTTAGGAGTGACTTCGCACAATTCGTCTTCTTGAACGAATTCCAGAGCCTGTTCCAGGGTGAAGCGGATAGGCGGAACCAGAGCGATGGTTTCGTCTTTACCCGAAGCACGCATGTTGTCGAGCTTCTTGCCTTTGGTTGGGTTGACGCCCAGGTCGTTGTCGCGGCTGTTGATGCCGACGATTTGACCTTCGTACACGTCTTCACCGTGACCCAGGAACAATTTGCCGCGAGCTTGCAGGGTTTCCAGCGAGTAAGTCAGAGCCTTACCGGTAGCAACCGAAACCAGCACGCCGTTCTGACGGCCGGACATATCGCCGGACTTCATCACGTCGTAGCGGTCGAAGATCGAGGTCAGGATGCCTGCACCGGAGGTCAGGGTCAGGAACTCGTTACGGAAACCGATCAGACCACGGGCCGGGATGTTGTACTCAAGGCGCACACGGCCCTTGCCATCCGGAACCATGTTGGTCAGGTCGCCTTTACGGATACCGATCTGTTCCATGATCGAACCTTGCGATTCTTCTGGCAGGTCGATGGTCACGTTTTCGTACGGTTCGTGCTTAACGCCGTCAACCATGCGGATGATCACTTCCGGACGACCAACACCCATTTCGAAGCCTTCGCGACGCATGGTTTCGATCAGTACCGAGAGGTGCAACTCACCACGGCCGGAGACTTTGAACTTGTCGGCGCTGTCGCCTTCTTCAACGCGAAGAGCAACGTTGTAGAGCAGTTCTTTGTCCAGACGCTCTTTGATGTTACGGCTGGTGACGAACTTGCCTTCACGACCGCAGAACGGCGAGTCGTTCACCTGGAAGGTCATGGAAACAGTTGGTTCGTCAACGGTCAGCGGCTTCATCGCTTCGACGTTCAGTGGGTCGCACAGAGTGTCGGAGATGAACAGCTGGTCGAAGCCGCTGATGCAGACGATGTCGCCGGCAGCTGCTTCGTCAACGTCGATACGGTGCAGGCCGTGGTGACCCATCAGCTTCAGGATACGACCGTTACGGCGCTTGCCGTCGGCGTCGATAGCCACAACTTGAGTGTTCGGCTTGACGCGACCACGGGCGATTCGACCAACGCCGATAACACCCAGGAAGCTGTTGTAGTCCAGTGCCGAGATTTGCATCTGGAACGGACCGTCACGGTCAACTTGTGGAGCCGGTACGTGGTCAATGATCGCCTGGTACAGCGGGGTCATGTCTTCAGCCATGTCGGTGTGTTCCAGACCGGCAATGCCGTTCAGGGCCGAGGCGTAGACGACTTTGAAGTCCAGCTGTTCTTCGGTAGCACCCAGGTTGTCGAACAGGTCGAAGATCTGATCCAGAACCCAGTCCGGACGCGCGCCTGGACGGTCAACCTTGTTGATGACCACGATTGGACGCAGGCCGGCTTCGAAAGCCTTCTTGGTCACGAAACGGGTTTGCGGCATAGGGCCGTCTTGAGCGTCAACCAGCAGCAGAACGGAGTCAACCATCGACATTACGCGTTCAACTTCGCCGCCGAAGTCGGCGTGGCCCGGGGTGTCCACGATGTTGATGTGGTGGCCGTTCCAGTTGATGGCGGTGTTTTTCGCCAGAATGGTAATACCGCGCTCTTTCTCCTGGTCGTTGGAGTCCATCACGCGCTCGTCGTTGAGCTCGTTGCGCTCCAGGGTGCCGGACTGACGCAAGAGTTTGTCTACCAGGGTGGTTTTACCATGGTCAACGTGAGCAATGATGGCGATGTTGCGTAGATTTTCGATCACTTGTGTATCTCGATCAGAGGATTCGGTGTGCTGACAAGTCTTGGCAGCGATTACAGTAGAGTCAGGCCTTGCCGTTACAGCTTGACGGCAGAGTCGGGGGGCCGGTGACGCAGGCCACAGGCATACAGCCCCGGGCTCTTAGCTCGGTCGATAAACGCGCACATTGGCATGCCCCTCACTGAGCAAATGGTGGGCA
>NZ_JBFULH010000091.1:0-13317 GCF_056400445.1 Pseudomonas sp. P5_B2
GATCCAGACAGCGAACGCGTGATCGAAGTCATCGCCGCCCAGCGCGCTGTCGCCGCCGGTAGCCAAGACTTCAAATACACCGCCCGTCAGGCGCAGAATCGAAATATCGAAGGTGCCGCCGCCCAGGTCATAAATGGCAACCAGGCCTTCAGCATGCTGATCCAGACCATAAGCCACCGCCGCAGCGGTCGGCTCATTGAGCAAGCGCAGCACATTCAGACCGGCCAGCTTGGCCGCGTCTTTGGTGGCTTGACGCTGTGCATCATCGAAATAGGCCGGCACGGTGATCACGGCACCGACCAGCTCACCACCCAACGTCGCTTCAGCGCGCTGACGCAGCACTTTCAGGATATCGGCGGAAACTTCCACCGGGCTTTTCGGCCCCTGGATGGTGTCGATGAACGGCATGTGCGACTCGCCGCCGACAAAGCGGTACGGCAGTTGATCGCCCAATTGCTTGACGTCGGACAGACCACGACCCATCAAGCGCTTGACCGACAGCACCGTGTTCAACGGATCGGTAGCGGCAGCCAGTTTGGCTGACTCGCCGACTTCGACGCGATCAGCGTGATAGCGCACGGCAGACGGCAGGATGACCTGCCCGTCAGCGTCGGCCAGAGGCTCGGAAAGACCACTGCGCAACGCAGCGACCAGCGAATTGGTAGTGCCCAAGTCGATCCCCACAGCCAGACGACGCTGGTGCGGTTGAGGACTTTGGCCGGGTTCGGCGATCTGCAGTAGGGCCATTGGTATCAGGACTTATCTGTATATCAGGCGTGCGACCGGAGCGGCACTGGGTTAATCGTCGAGGCGCTCTTCTAACTGGCGCACTTCGTAGGTGAGCTTGTCGAGGAACTGCATGCGCCGCATCAGGCGTTCGGCCTGTTCACGGTGCGACGCGTCATCCCAACAAGCCGCGAAGCTTTGGTTCAGTACATCCTGGGCGGTTTTCAGCCGACGCTTGAACGCTGCAACACCGGCCAGATCGGCGCTGTCTTGCAGGTCTTCGAGTTCTTCACGCAGCTCCATCTGCTGCAGCAGAAACTCCGGATCATGCACCGTGACCTCCAGCGGCAGCTCACCACCGTTCAAGGCGAGCAAGTAACGCGCGCGCTTGGGCGGATTTTTGAGCGTCTGGTAGGCCTCGTTGAGGCTCGCGGATTGCTCTAGCGCCAACCGCTGCTCACGCTCGGAAGCATCAGCAAAGCGGTCCGGATGAACACTGCGCGCCAACTCACGGTAGCGCGTAGCCAGCTGATCGAGGTCCAGATTGAAACTCGGTCGCAGCTCAAATAAAGCGAAATGACAAGGAGTACCCACGACAAGCCTCAGATGTTGAAGCTTTCGCCGCAGCCACATTCACCGCGTACGTTGGGGTTGTTGAACTTGAAGCCTTCGTTCAACCCTTCCTTGACGAAATCGAGCTCGGTGCCGTCAAGGTAGGCCAGGCTTTTCGGGTCGATAATCACTTTTTCACCGTGACTTTCGAACACCTGATCCTCGTCAACCACCTCGTCGACAAACTCCAGCACGTAGGCAAGGCCGGAACAGCCTGTGGTGCGAACACCCAGACGAATCCCTTCACCTTTGCCGCGCCCGTCGAGGGAGCGCCGCACGTGTCGAGCAGCCGCTTCTGTCATGCTGATAGCCATCGGTGACTCCTTACTCGTCGCCAAAACCTGAAAGTCAGATCAAGCCTTTCTTCTGCTTGTAGTCGCGAACGGCCGCTTTAATAGCGTCTTCAGCGAGTACGGAGCAGTGAATTTTCACTGGCGGCAGGGCCAGTTCTTCAGCCAGCTGAGTGTTCTTGATGGTCTCTGCTTCATCCAGAGTCTTGCCTTTCATCCACTCGGTCGCCAGGGAGCTGGAGGCGATCGCCGAACCGCAACCATAGGTCTTGAACTTGGCGTCTTCGATGATGCCTTGCTCGTTGACCTTGATTTRCAGGCGCATAACGTCGCCGCATGCCGGAGCGCCGACCATGCCGGTGCCGACATCAGGATCTTCCGCGTCCATCTTGCCGACGTTGCGCGGGTTTTCGTAGTGGTCGATGACCTTTTCGCTGTAAGCCATGATGCTTATTCCTCACTCATCAGAGAGTCGCTCTTTAAGCCCTGCAAACCTTGGTTTACAGGGCCGGTTCGCGGCGACTTGAAATCAGTGTGCCGCCCACTCGATTTTCGAAATGTCGACACCGTCTTTGTACATGTCCCACAGCGGCGACAAAGTGCGCAGCTTGGTAACGGCCTCGCAAACTTTCTGCGCGGCGTAGTCGATTTCTTCTTCGGTGGTGAAACGGCCGAAGGTGAAGCGAATCGAGCTGTGTGCCAGTTCGTCGTTGCGGCCCAGGGCGCGCAGTACGTACGAAGGCTCCAACGATGCGGAGGTGCAAGCCGAACCGGACGAAACAGCCAGATCCTTGAGCGCCATGATCAGCGACTCGCCTTCAACGTAGTTGAAGCTCAGGTTCAGGTTGTGCGGTACGCGGGCGGTCATGCTGCCGTTGATGTACAGCTCTTCCAGGCCTTCGACCTGTTTGAAGAAGCGGTCGCTCAAGGCTTTGATGCGCACGTTTTCAGCAGCCATGTCTTCTTTGGCTACACGGAATGCTTCACCCATGCCGACGATCTGGTGGGTCGCCAGGGTGCCGGAACGCATGCCACGCTCGTGACCGCCGCCGTGCATGGTCGCTTCGATGCGAACACGCGGCTTGCGGCTGACGTACAGCGCGCCGATGCCTTTAGGGCCGTAGGTTTTGTGGGCAGAGAACGACATCAGGTCGACTTTCAGCTTCGACAGGTCGATGTCGACCTTGCCGGTGGACTGAGCGGCGTCGACGTGGAACAGGATGCCCTTGGAACGGAGCAGCTCGCCGATGGCTTCGATGTCGTTGATGGTGCCGATTTCGTTGTTCACGTGCATGACCGAGACCAGGATGGTGTCGTCACGCAGTGCAGCTTCGATCATCTCCGGCGTCACCAGACCATCGGTGCGCGGCTCGAGGTAGGTCACTTCGAAGCCTTCACGCTCCAGTTGGCGCATGGTGTCGAGGACAGCCTTGTGCTCAATCTTGGTGGTGATCAGGTGTTTGCCCTTGGTCGCATAGAAATGCGCCGCACCCTTGATTGCCAGGTTGTCGGATTCAGTTGCGCCGGAGGTCCAGACGATTTCACGCGGATCGGCGTTGACCAGGTCAGCGACCTGACGACGAGCGTTTTCGACGGACTCTTCAGCTTTCCAGCCGAACACGTGGGAACGGGACGCCGGGTTACCGAAGTTTCCGTCGACCAGCAGGCATTCACTCATTTTTTGCGCAACACGCGGATCAACCGGGGTGGTCGCAGAGTAATCAAGGTAAATCGGCAATTTCATGGACTATCTCCTAAATCAGGCTGGCTGGCGTGCCGTTAGCTCTTTGGCTGTCATTCGACGGCGGACGCTTCAATCTTGTCCAGGCGTGGCGCCTTGCTGTTGCAACGGCGCTGGTCCTGACGCTGGGCTATATCTTGTACCTCACGGCGAGTCACAAGGTCAGCCAAGCTGATACCGCTCAGAAATTCGTGAATCTGCAGGCTCAGGTCACACCACAAGTGGTGAGTCAGACAGGTATCGCCGGAATGGCAATCGCCTTGACCCTGGCATTTGGTTGCATCGACCGATTCGTTCACCGCATCGATCACCTGGGCCACCTGGATGCCCTGCATGTCGCGGGACAATTGGTAGCCACCACCCGGACCACGGACGCTGGACACCAGATTGCTGCGGCGCAATTTGGCAAAAAGCTGTTCGAGGTAGGACAGGGAGATGCCTTGGCGCTCGGAGATATCGGCCAGGGACACCGGCCCGTGCTGCGCGTGCAACGCCAGATCGAGCATGGCGGTCACGGCGTATCGGCCTTTTGTAGTCAGTCTCATGGACAATTACCACGGAGTTCGGAATGGGGCGAGTATGCAATTCCCGAGTATTTAAGTCAACTATAAGACCTAGTACTTTAGTCAGGTTTACCCGCAAAAGAGCGGCCGCATCATAGCAAAGGCTGGAGGGTTACAGCCAGCAATTGCGCGTTATCGTTCTTCGCCAGCAGGCTCACTCCCACATTTGAAATGCATTTCCCTGTGGGAGCCAGCCTGCTGGCGATAAAGTCGACTCGGTCTAGCTGGCCTGACTCTGATCCTTGTCCTTCACACAGGCGAAGTCTTCTTCGCGCAGCTCAGGCAGATCCTTGGCTCTGTAGTTACTGCCCAGATCCTTCAGCGCGCCGCACATCCCCTCCAGCCGACCATCGACCGCCTGCAAGTGGTCCAGCAACTGACCAATGGCACGCGCCACCGGGTCTGGCATGTCTTCGCCGACACCGTAGGCATCGAAGCCAATTTTCTCGGCCATGGCTTTACGCTTGGCATCTTGCTCGTCATCGGACTTGACGATGATCCGCCCCGGAATCCCCACCACCGTAGCCCCCGGTGGAACCGCTTTGGTCACCACAGCATTGGAGCCGACCTTGGCCCCGGCGCCGACGGTAAACGGGCCCAGCACCTTGGCGCCCGCACCGACTACCACGCCATCCTCAAGGGTCGGGTGACGCTTGCCCTTGTTCCAGCTGGTCCCGCCCAGCGTCACACCTTGATAAAGGGTGACGTCATTGCCGATCTCGGCGGTTTCACCGATGACGATGCCCATGCCATGGTCAATAAAGAAACGGCGACCGACTTTGGCACCCGGATGGATCTCGATCCCGGTCAACCAACGACCGAAGTTCGACACCAGCCGCGCCAGCCATTTCAGCTCTGCGCGCCACAAGGCCGCCGACAGACGATGAATCCAGATGGCATGCATGCCCGGGTAGCAAGTCAGGACTTCAAAAGCGTTACGCGCCGCCGGGTCACGATGGAATACGCTTTGGATATCTTCACGCAAACGCTCGAACATTTTTAATCCTTCCGCTTTAGAAGCTCGCCACGGGCCGCTTTTTGGGTTTCCGTGAGGATGCCACGCAATATATTCATTTCCGCCCGGCTGACCGAGCTACGTCCGTACAACCGGCGCAGGCGCGCCATCAAGTGCCGTGGTTTTTCCGGATCGAGGAATTCGATGGCCACCAGGGTTTGCTCCAGGTGCTCATAGAATCGTTCCAGCTCATCCATGGTCGCCAGTTCACCACTTTTGGTGGACGCCACTTCATCCTTCTCGACCTTGCTCGGCTGCCCTTGGGCCGCGAGCCAGGACATGCGCACTTCATAACCCAACACCTGCACCGCCGCACCAAGGTTCAGCGAACTGAACTCAGGGTCTGAAGGGATGTGCACGTGATAATGACATCGCTGCAGCTCCTCATTGGTCAGGCCGGAATCTTCACGGCCGAACACCAAGGCAATCTCGGCGCCCTGCCCGGCTTCTTCCACCACTTTCACACCGCATTCACGGGGATCGAGCAACGGCCAGGGAATGCGACGATCACGAGCACTGGTGCCAAGGACCAGATTGCAGCCGACCAAGGCATCTTCCAGGGTGGCGACGACTTGCGCGTTTTCAAGGATATCCCCGGCACCGGAAGCACGGGCGTCGGCTTCGTGATGCGGGAATAACCGCGGCTCGACCAGCACCAGCCGCGACAGGCCCATGTTCTTCATGGCACGCGCAGCCCCGCCGATGTTGCCGGGGTGACTGGTATTGACCAGGACGACACGAATGTTTTGCAGCACGGGAGGCGTTCTCGAACACAGAATCAGGGAGCCGAATCTTACAGTTACTACTACCGTTAAGCTATGAATGCGAACACCGACCTTCACCTGTAGAAAAGTTCTGATAGAATGCCCGGCTTTCTTTAACAACCTTAGGTGACACATCCATGCAGCCCATGCTGAATATCGCGCTGCGCGCCGCCCGCAGCGCCAGTGAATTGATTTTCCGCTCCATCGAGCGCCTGGATACCATCAAGGTCGACGAAAAAGACGCCAAGGATTATGTATCCGAGGTGGATCGCGCCGCCGAACAGAAAATCATCGATGCGCTGCGCAAGGCCTACCCGAACCACTCGATCCTGGGTGAAGAAACCGGCATGCACGCCGGCAACGGCATCGAAGGCGAAGAGTACCTGTGGATCATCGATCCGCTGGACGGCACCACCAACTTCCTGCGCGGCATTCCTCACTTCGCTGTCAGCATCGCCTGCAAATACCGCGGTCGCCTGGAACACGCAGTCGTTCTGGACCCGGTCCGTCAGGAAGAATTCACCGCCAGCCGTGGTCGCGGCGCTCAACTGAACGGTCGTCGCCTGCGCGTCAGCGGCCGTACCAGCCTGGACGGCGCCCTGCTGGGCACTGGCTTCCCGTTCCGCGACGACCAGATGGACAACCTCGAAAACTACCTGGGCATGTTCCGCGCCCTGGTTGGCCAGACCGCCGGCATCCGCCGCGCCGGCTCGGCGAGCCTGGACCTGGCCTACGTGGCCGCCGGTCGTTTCGACGCGTTCTGGGAGTCGGGTCTGTCCGAGTGGGACATGGCTGCAGGCGCCCTGCTGATCCAGGAAGCCGGTGGTTTGATCAGCGACTTCACTGGTGGTCACGACTTCCTTGAAAAAGGCCACGTCGTTGCCGGTAACACCAAGTGCTTCAAAGCAGTGCTGACGGCCATCCAGCCGCACCTGCCGCCTTCGCTGAAGCGCTAAGCTTCCAGCGACAGAGAAAGCACCCTTCGGGGTGCTTTTTTTATGCTTGGAATTCGCTCCCCACAAACACCAAAGATCCATTGTGGGAGCTAGCCTGTTGGCGATAGCAGTGGGTCAATCACCACTAATGGTGGATGTGAGACCGTCATCGCGAGCAGGCTCGCTCCCACAGGGATTGTGGGGTGCTGCATAAATCGTGGACATCGAGTAGGAGGCGGATTCACATCCGCCGTCCTCTCACACCACCGTACGTACGGTTCCGTATACGGCGGTTCAGGTTACACGGCTAAGCCGGTTAATCGTATCCAGTATCGAGACCAGCCCGAGTCGATCCCACAGCTTCTTCGGCAGCGCCTGATTCATATGTGACGCTCCCGAGTTCCACCATGGGCCTCGGCCATTGAACGCTGATGTGCAGGCGCGCCCTTCGTCGAGTCCCAATCGCATCAAGTTGCGCGCCCTCGTCGAGGGCTGCTTCCATTGCCGCCAGATGACACAGCGAAGTTTGTGGCGCACCCAGCCATCCAGTATCTCCAACGCTCGCTTGCCCTGAGTCAACTTGAAGTAGCCAGCCCAACCGCGCAGCACGGGGTTTATCCGCTTGATGATATTCACCATCTTGTGGCCCCGTGCTTTACGTAGCAGGCCTCTGAGTCGGTCGCGCAAACGACCTAGACTCATCGTTGCCACTCTCAGCCTCGGTTGCTGATGCCAGCTCATCCCGTAGCCCAAGTAATCACACATCCAAGACCCGGCTACTCGGCTCTTGTCCCGGTTCAGCGTCAGTTTCAGGCGCTGATTCAGGAAGCGCTCAACACTCCTCATCACTCGTTCGCCAGCACGCGGGCTGCGCACATAAATGTTCGCATCGTCGGCATAACGTACAAAACGATGACCCCGTCGCTCCAGTTCGCGGTCGAGTTCGTTGAGCAGGATGTTCGACAGCAACGGTGAGAGCGGGCCGCCTTGCGGCGTCCCTTCCTGCCGTCGGCTGGCGATCCCGCCCGACATCACACCGGCTTCAAGGTAACGACGGATCAGCCTGAGCACCCGTTTGTCCTCGATTTGACGCGCCACGTAGGCCATCAAAACGTCGTGGTTAACCCGGTCAAAGAACTTCTCCAGATCGAGTTCCACGCACCAACGGTCACCCGCCGCCACATGGGCACGGGCTGTTTCGATGGCTTGGTGAGCGCTTCTGCCCGGACGAAAACCGTAGCTGTAGTCCGAGAACAGCGGATCGAAGATCGGCGTGAGCTGTTGCAGCAGGGCTTGTTGGATCAGGCGATCCACGACGCAGGGAATACCCAGTTGTCGCGTTCCACCTTTGGGTTTGGGGATGTCGACGGCGCGCACACCTTGCGGGTGATACTCGCCGGCCAGCAGCCGAGTCTTGAGGATTGGCCAAAACTGTTTCACGTAGTCCGCCAACTCGTCGACCGTCATGCCGTCAGCACCCGGTGCGCCTTTGTTGCTAACCACGCGCTGATACGCACGCCTGAGGTTGGCCGGTGCAAGCACCCGCGCCATCAGCGTGTCCGGCTCCGCGTTCGTCCACGTCACAGATGCCGTCGATACCTTTGCGCTGTCAGCCGTCATTCTCGGATTCTGTCCGGGACTCGGAGTAACAGTCTTCTCTTGGAGAAATTTCTGCATTTCGGTATTCAACGAGACTCTGACGCCTACTGGCGGCATAACCTGTTCGGCCCTTGGTGGCGCGGTTGACCGCCACTTACTACGGCTTCGGCTGACTTCTGCACGCTCATCCCGTCGCCTCGCGGCGCTCGGTAGCACAGTGGCAAACGGGCAGATCTCCCAGGGTAATTCGCGCGACCTTCCTGCTTATGCCTGTCGGATATACGTCACAGCATTCCGTGCAAGTATCGGGCTTTGACGATTTGTGCCGTCTTACCCCGCTGCGCCGCCTCTATCCGCTTCCTGTTCGTCAGGCCAGCATTTTGCCTCGGGCTTCCTTCAGATTCGCAGTCACCCGCGACACCCTTGCCTCTGGCTAACACTTCCCCTTGCCGGGTGTGTAGAGGACTTTCACCTCCAAGTCACCAGCGTGACCACCACAGCCAAGCTGGTTGCGCTTGCGCGCAACGCGCCATGCCTGGCGCACACAAAAAAAAAGCACCCCGAAGGGTGCTTCCTTTTGAATCTGAAAACCTGAGTATTCAGCGATTCTCGTCATTCTGCGACAGGACCAGCTTACCTTCCTTGTCGACCGGAATCTGGTTACCCGGATCGCGATCCATCCGCACCTTGCCTTCCTTGCCATCCAGCGAATACCGGACATCGTAGCCAATAACCTTGTCACTGATGTCATTCACGGTATTGCAGCGAGTTTGAGTCGTGGTGTAAGTGTCACGCTCCTGCATGCCTTCCTGAACCTTGTTGCCTGCATAACCACCGCCGACAGCACCCGCGACCGTGGCAATTTTCTTGCCGGAGCCGCCGCCGACCTGATTACCCAGCAGACCACCGGCTAATGCACCGACCACCGTACCGGCGATCTGGTGCTGATCTTTGACCGGCGCCTGCCGAGTCACGGTAACGTCCTTGCATACTTCACGTGGCGTCTTGATCTGTGTCTTGACCGGCTCAACGGCGAGTACTTGCGCATACTCAGGACCGCTTTTAACCAGGCTGTAGGTAGCGACAGCACCCCCGGCAGTCACACCGACAGCACCCAGAACCGCACCAACCAGCATCGACTTGTTCACATGAACCTCCTGACCATCACATGCGGGAAAACCCGCGCTTCTCCCAGCCTTGGAGCACAAAAAAAGGCGCGAGTTCAACTCGCGCCTTTTTTGGCAAACAGCTGGAAAACGATAACCGTTATGGGCGGTCGTCGACTTCCTTCTCGGTCGCCGCAGGAGGAATCAAATCCTCGCTGCTGAGGTTCAGCCAGATCAGCACCACGTTCGCGATATAGATCGACGAGTAAGTACCCGCCAGAACACCAATGAACAGTGCAATGGAGAAACCGAACAGGTTGTCGCCACCGAAGAACAGCAAGGCCGCAATAGCCAGCAACGTCGAGATCGAGGTCGCCATGGTCCGCAGCAGGGTTTGCGTGGTCGAGATGTTGATGTTCTCGATCAGGGTTGCCTTGCGCAGTACACGGAAGTTCTCGCGAACCCGGTCAAATACCACGATGGTGTCGTTGAGCGAGTAACCAATGATCGCCAGTACTGCCGCCAATACCGTCAGATCGAAAGTGATCTGGAAGAACGACAGGATACCGATGGTCACGATCACGTCGTGGATCAACGAAACAATGGCACCGACCGCAAACTTCCACTGAAAGCGGAACGCCAGATAAATCAGGATACCGCCCAGCGCCATCAGCATGCCGAGGCCGCCCTGGTCGCGCAGTTCTTCACCGACCTGCGGGCCGACGAACTCTACGCGCTTGACCACCGCCGGGTTGTCGCCACCGACCTTCTGCAAGGCCTCGGCTACTTGATGACCCAGCTGCGGGTCTTCACCCGGCATGCGCACCAGCAAATCGGTGGTTGCACCGAAGCTCTGCACGATGGCCTCGTGATAACCCGAAGTGACCAGTTGCTCACGCACCTTGGTGACGTCGGCCGGACGCTCGTAGGTCAGCTCGATGAGCGTACCGCCGGTAAAGTCCAGGCCCCAGTTCATGCCTTTGGTGGCCACACTGAACAACGCCAGTGCAGTAAGGAACAATGTGACGCCGAACGCGAAGTTGCGAACGCCCATGAAGTTGATTGTACGTAACATGGCAGCCCCTTAAATCCACAACTTCTTGAAGTCACGACCGCCGAAGATCAGGTTGACCATCGCGCGGGTCACCATGATGGCCGTGAACATCGAGGTAAAGATCCCGAGGGACATCGTCACTGCGAAACCTTTGACCGGGCCGGTGCCCATCGCAAAGAGAATCCCGCCGACCAACAAGGTTGTCAGGTTGGCGTCGAGAATCGCGGTGAATGCCCGGCCGAAGCCTTCGTTGATTGCCCGTTGTACGGTCATGCCTGCAGCGATCTCTTCACGTATCCGCGAGAAGATCAGTACGTTGGCGTCGACCGCCATACCCATGGTCAATACGATACCGGCGATACCTGGCAGGGTCAGCGTTGCACCCAGCAGAGACATCAAGGCCAGCAGCAGCACCATGTTCACAGCCAGAGCGACGGTGGCGATGATGCCGAAGAAGCGGTAGATGGCGATGATGAACAGCGAGACAAACAGCATGCCCCACAGCGATGCATCGATACCTTTGGTGATGTTGTCGGCACCCAGGCTTGGGCCAATGGTGCGCTCTTCAGCGAAGTACATCGGTGCAGCCAGACCACCGGCACGCAGCAGCAGCGCCAGCTCGGAAGACTCGCCCTGGCCGTTCAGGCCAGTGATGCGGAACTGAGCACCCAGCGGCGACTGGATGGTCGCCAGGCTGATGATCTTCTTCTCTTCTTTGAACGTTTGGACCGCGACGTCTTTCTCGACGCCATTGACCATTTGCTTGGTGTAGGTGGTCACTGGGCGCTGTTCGATGAAGATCACCGCCATGCTGCGACCGACATTGCTGCGAGTCGCACGACTCATCAGCTCGCCGCCATGACCATCCAGACGGATGTTCACTTCTGGCGTGCCTTGCTCGCCGAAGCCAGCCTTGGCGTCAGTCACCTGGTCACCAGTGATGATCAGGCCACGCTCGATCTGTGCCGACGGACGATTGCCTTCACGGAATTCGAAGGTCTCGGAAGTGGCTTTCGAAGCACCCGGCTCAGCTGCCAGACGGAACTCAAGGTTGGCCGTCTTGCCGAGGATACGCTTGGCTTCTGCGGTGTCCTGCACGCCCGGCAGCTCAACCACGATGCGGTTGGCGCCCTGACGCTGAACGATCGGTTCGGCAACACCCAGCTCGTTGACGCGGTTACGTACCGTGGTCAAGTTCTGCTTGATGGAGTATTCGCGGATTTCCGCCAGCTTGGCCGGGGTCATCGCCAGACGCAGCACCAGCTGACCATTGAGGTCGGCCGGAACAATGTCGAAATCACTGAAGTTCTTGCGGATCAGCAAACGGGCTTGTTCGCGGGCTGCTTCATCGCTGAAGCCCAGCTGAATGGCACCGTTGAATTGCGGCAGGCTGCGATAGCGCAGTTTATCTTTACGCAACAGGCTCTTTACGTCGCCTTCGTACACTTTCAAGCGTGCGTCGATGGCTTTGTCCATGTCCACTTCCAGCAGGAAGTGCACACCACCGGACAAGTCCAGACCCAGCTTCATCGGGTGCGCGCCCAGGCTGCGCAGCCATTGTGGCGTGGTTTGTGCCAGGTTCAGTGCAACGACGTAGTCATCACCCAACACCTTGCGCACGACGTCTTTGGCAGGCAACTGAGCGTCAGCCTTGGTCAGGCGAATCAGACCACCCTTGCCGTTCGCCGACAGCGTGGCAGCCTTGACGGCGATCCCGGATTCCTTGAGCGCAGCGCTCACGCGATCCAGATCAGCCTGAGTGACCACCAGCGCAGTGCTTGCGCCGCTGACCTGAATGGCCGGGTCATCAGGATATAAATTGGGAGCGGAATAAATCAGACCGACCGCTAGCACCGCCAGGATCAGAATGTATTTCCACAGAGGGTATTTGTTCAGCATCACGCCGCCCGCTATATGACGCGGGGCGCCTTGCGCGCCCCGTCGATTGAGTAGAAGTTGAAACTTAGATCGCTTTTAGTGTGCCTTTTGGCAGCGTGGCGGCAATGGCGCCTTTCTGGAATTTCATTTCGACGGTGTCGGAAACTTCCAGAACAACGAAATCGTCTGCCACTTTAGTGATCTTGCCGGCGATACCACCGGTGGTCACAACTTCATCGCCTTTTTGCAGGCTGCCCAGCAGGTTCTTCTGCTCTTTGGCGCGCTTGGCCTGTGGACGCCAGATCATCAGGTAGAAGATGACCAGGAAACCGACCAGGAAAATCCACTCAAAGCCGCCACCCATTGGGCCCGCAGCAGCAGGTGCAGCAGCGTCAGCCATGGCATTAGAGATAAAAAAGCTCATTTAGCACTCCAGTTGCAAATGTTGGATCTTGGGGTCAGAAAACTCAGTCCAAAGGCGGAACAGGTAACCCGCGTTTGGCGTAGAAGGCATCGACAAAGGCGGCCAATGTACCTTGTTGAATAGACTCGCGCAAACCAGCCATAAGCACCTGATAATGGCGCAAATTATGGATGGTATTCAACATGCTACCCAACATTTCGCCGCACTTGTCCAGATGGTGCAGATAAGCACGGGAGAAGTTCTGGCAGGTATAGCAATCGCAGGTCGGATCCAGCGGMGAATCATCATGGCGATGGAACGCGTTACGGATCTTCAGCACRCCGGTGTCAATGAACAGATGCCCATTGCGGGCATTACGGGTTGGCATCACGCAATCGAACATGTCCACACCGCGGCGCACACCCTCAACCAGATCTTCCGGTTTGCCAACGCCCATAAGGTAACGAGGTTTGTCAGCCGGCATCTGGCCCGGCAGATAATCCAGCACCTTGATCATTTCGTGCTTGGGCTCGCCCACCGACAGACCGCCAATGGCCAGGCCATCAAAGCCGATCTGGTCGAGGCCTTCCAGGGAACGCATGCGCAGATCCTGGTGCATGCCGCCCTGAAC
>NZ_JBFULH010000092.1:0-13313 GCF_056400445.1 Pseudomonas sp. P5_B2
CCTTTGGCAACGTGGTGCTTGAGGCATTGGCGTCGGGTTTGGGGGTGGTGGCATACGACCAGGCGGCAGCGGCCCAGCATATTCGCCATGGCTACAACGGCGTGTTGGCGATGCCGGGAGATGAAGAGGCGTTCTGCGATGCGGCTACGTGGCTGCTGGAGGAGCGCGAGACCTTGCGCTGTGTGCGGCTGAATGCGCGCCAGCATGCAAGCCGGCAGGGTTGGGCGGCGATAATCGAGCAGTTTGAGGGGCAGTTGCGGGGGGCTTGTGTGGGGGAAGTGGTGCTGCCGAATGCATCGACCGTACCCTGAAGTTTCTGTGACTTTGAGTCAGTCATCGCGAGCAGGCTCACTCCTACAGGGTTTTGTGTCGTACACAAATCCCGTGTGGGAGCGAGCCTGCTCGCGATGGGTCAGCTCAGACTCCGCTTAAACCAGCGTCATCAACGCCTCACGGCTGAACGGCAGGATGTCTTCTTCCCGCCCGTCGCGTACTTTGAGCGCCCAGTCCGGGTCTACCAACAACGCACGACCCACAGCCACCAGGTCGAATTCGTCGTTGTTCAAGCGCTCCAGTAGCTTTTCCAAGCTCGCCGGTTGGGCGATCTTGTCGGTGTTGACCATGAATTGCAGGAATTCGCCATCCAGGCCAACGCTGCCCACGGTGATGGTCGGCTTGCCGGTAAGTTTGCGCGTCCAGCCCGCCAGGTTCAGCTCGGAACCGTCGAATTCCGGCTCCCAAAAACGGCGTGTCGAGCAGTGGAAAATGTCCACGCCAGCATCGGACAACGGCTTGAGGAATTCACCCAGCGCTTCAGGGGTTTGCACCAGGCGCGCGGTGTAATCCTGCTGCTTCCACTGCGAGAAGCGGAAGATGATCGGGAAGCCTTCACCGACGGCCGCGCGCACGGCCTGGATCAGTTCGATCGCGAACCGTGAACGGCTGGCCAGGTCRCCACCGTATTCGTCGGTGCGCTGGTTGCTGCCTTCCCAGAAGAACTGGTCGACCAGATAACCGTGGGCGCCGTGGATTTCCACGCCGTCCATGCCAATGCTCTGGGCATCTTTGGCGGCTTGGGCGAACGCAGCGATCACGTCCTGAATATCTTGCTTGGTCATGCCGTGAACCACGACCTGACCGTCCTTCAATTTTTCCGACGGGCCGTAACCCGGGACACTGGCGTCCGGCTCGGTGCCGATACGGCGCACACTGCCGACATGCCACAGTTGCGGAACGATCTTGCCGCCTTCGCCATGCACGGCGTCGACAACTTTCTTCCAGCCGGCCAGCGCCGCTTCACCATATAAATGCGGCACATTCGGGTAGCCGTTCGAGGCCTTATGACCAACGGTCGTGCCTTCGGTGATGATCAGGCCCACACCGGCAGCGGCGCGCCGGCGGTAGTACTCGATCACTTTGGAATTGGGTACGCCACCCGGCGAAAACGAACGGGTCATCGGCGCCATGACGACACGGGTCGGCAGTTCAAGGGTGCCGAGATGGAACGGTTTGAACAAGGCTTTAACGGGCATGGGGCACTCCACGAAAACGATATCGACGGACATAACTTTTATGACGGCGATAATATGCGCAGTGACAAGCGATGCCCAGCACTATTGATCCGGGTGATTAAGGGTCAAAAGGCAGACATAAAAAAATCGCAGCCCGAAGGCTGCGATTTTTGGGGGTCAGCTCAACGCTTTTTCAATCGCATGAAYGATCGTCGGATCATCCGGCGCTGTACGAGGCGAAAACCGCGCCAATACACGGCCGTCCTTGCCCAGCAGGAATTTTTCGAAGTTCCAGGTAATGTCACCCGGGAATTCCGCACCCTCTCCCGCCAGCAAGCGATACAACTGATGACGTTCATGACCGTTGACTTCCAGCTTGCTGGACAACGGAAAGGTCACGCCATAGTTGAGGCTGCAAAAATCCTGAATCTCTTTCTCGGAACCTGGCTCCTGCCCGGCAAACTGGTTGCAAGGCAAGCCCAGCACGCTGAAACCTTTACCTTTGTATTGCTGGTAGAGGTTTTCCAGCGCCGCGTACTGTGGGGTCAAGCCACATTTGGAGGCGACGTTGACTACCAGCACGACTTGCCCCTTGAAGGGCGCCAGCGGTAGTTCCTGTCCATCCAAGGCTGTCAACTTAAGGTCGTGAAAAGCACTCATGACGAACTCCAAATTCCCGTGTTCTTCTCGAAACAGCCACTTGGTAATGCCACCAATGACAGCCGCGGACTAAAAAGGYGCCCTCGGGCGCCTCTCCAGTTCTCTGAGCTTAGCGCAGAAAATCAGTGGTGATGGCCACCTTCGCCATGGACGTGACCATGAGCGATTTCTTCCTGGCTGGCGTCACGAATGTTGATGATCTTGACCTGGAAAGTCAGGCGCTGACCGGCCAACGGGTGGTTGCCGTCAACGGTGACATCGTCGCCGTCCAGATCGCGAATGGTGACGATCTGCATCTGGCCGTCCGGAGCGGAAGCGTGGAACTGCATGCCCACTTCCAGTTCATCGACGCCTTCGAACATGCTGCGGCTCAAGGTGCTTACCAGTTCGGCAGCGTATTCGCCGTAGGCATCTTCAGGTTCAACGGCTACGGTCAGCTCGTCGCCGACGGTTTTGCCTTCCAGAGCCTTCTCCAGGCCCGGGATGATGTTACCTGCGCCTTGCAGGTAGACCAGCGGCGCGCCACCGGCGGAGCTGTCGATGACCTCACCAGCGTCGTTGGTCAGGGTATAGTCGATGGAGACAGCCTTATTGGCGGCGATCAGCATGGGGCGAGACCTTTTGCATAAGAATGAAGAAAGGCCAAGTTTAGCGAAGCCATCGCCCGAAAGCGAACAGAACCCGGACGGAAGGTTCGAGGCGCCTGGCGTAACGGTCACTAGCTTCCATCAGGATGAGGACGGGCATTGGGTGGCCGAGCTTTCTTGCGGTCATACCCAGCACCTGCGCCATCAGCCACCGTGGCAATCGCGCGCCTGGGTGCTGGACCCCGCGCAACGTATTGAAAAAATAGGCCAGCCCTTTGACTGCGGTTGGTGCGCACAAGGCCCGGTTAGCGATAACCTTGACGACTGAATTTCGGTAGGCGACCAGACATAGATCGCCACCATTGCCATGCACCTTTAGAGAATCCGCATGCAAACTTTTTTTATCGCACCCACCGATTTTGGTGTGGGCCTGACCTCCATCAGCCTCGGGCTGGTACGCACGCTTGAGCGCGCCGGCCTCAAAGTCGGTTTTTTCAARCCGATTGCCCAGCCACATCCGGGTGACACCGGCCCGGAACGCTCCACCGAACTGGTGGCCCGCACCCACGGCTTGAAACCACCTAAGCCGCTGGGCCTGGCACATGTCGAGCGCATGCTCGGCGATGGTCAGCTGGATGAGTTGCTCGAAGAAATCATCACCCTTTATCAGCAAGCCGCCGTCGGCAAGGATGTGCTGGTCGTCGAAGGCATGGTCCCGACCCGAAGCGCCAGCTACGCCGCGCGGGTCAATCTGCATTTGGCCAAGAGCCTCGATGCCGACGTGATTCTGGTCTCTGCGCCGGAAAGCGAAGCCCTGACCGAACTCTCCGGCCGCGTGGAATTGCAGGCGCAGTTGTTTGGCGGTCCGAAAGACCCGAAAGTGCTCGGCGTGATCCTCAACAAGGTCAAGACCGACGAAAGCATGGACGTCTTCGCCACACGCTTGAAAGATCACTCGCCGTTGCTGCGCAGCGGTGATTTCCGTCTGCTGGGCTGCATCCCGTTCCGGCCGGAATTGAACGCCCCGCGCACCCGCGACGTGGCCGATTTGATGGGCGCGCAAATCCTCAATGCCGGTGACTACGAAACCCGGCGCATGACCAACATCATCATCTGCGCCCGCACCATGCGCAACACCGTGGAGCTGCTCAAGCCCGGCGTGCTGGTAGTAACGCCCGGTGATCGCGACGACATCATCCTCGCCGTCAGCCTCGCCGCCATGAACGGTGTACCGCTGGCCGGCCTGCTGCTGACCAGCGACACCCTGCCCGACCCACGCATCATGGACTTGTGCCGTGGTGCGCTGCAGGCGGGTTTGCCGGTGCTGTCGGTGAGCACCGGCTCCTACGACACCGCCAACCAGTTGAACGGTTTGAACAAGGAAATCCCCATCGACGACCGCGAGCGTGCGGAGATCATCACCGATTTCGTCGCCAGCCACCTCGATGCCAACTGGCTGCACCAGCGCTGCGGCACCCCGCGTGAGATGCGCCTGTCGCCTGCCGTGTTCCGCTACCAATTGATCCAGCGCGCTCAGGCGGCCAACAAGCGCATCGTGCTGCCGGAAGGCAGCGAGCCGTTGACCGTGCAAGCGGCAGCGATCTGTCAGGCCCGTGGCATTGCCCGTTGCGTGCTGTTGGCGAAACCGGCGGACGTCGAAGCCGTGGCTCGTGCTCAAGGTATCGAGTTGCCACCTGGGCTGGAGATTCTTGATCCGGACCTGGTCCGCGAGCGCTACATCGAGCCTATGGTCGCCCTGCGCAAAAGCAAAAGCCTCAACGCGCCGATGGCCGAGCAGCAATTGGAAGACACCGTGGTGATCGGCACCATGATGCTCGCGCTGGATGAAGTCGACGGCCTCGTCTCTGGCGTGATTCACTCCACGGCCAACACCATCCGCCCAGCCCTGCAACTGATTAAAACGGCACCGGGCTGCACTTTGGTGTCGTCCGTGTTCTTCATGCTGTTTCCGGAAGAAGTGCTGGTCTACGGCGATTGCGTGATGAACCCCCACCCGAGCGCCAGTGAACTGGCCGAAATCGCCCTGCAAAGCGCCGACTCGGCAGCGGCATTTGGCATCACCCCGCGCGTGGCGATGATCAGCTATTCCAGCGGTGAGTCCGCCAGCGGCGAAGAAGTCGAGAAAGTGCGCGAAGCGACGTTGCTTGCCCACGAACAACAAAACTCGCTGCTGATCGACGGCCCTTTGCAGTACGACGCCGCTGCCAACGAAACCGTGGCCCGACAATTGGCACCCAACAGCCAGGTCGCCGGTCGCGCCACGGTGTTCGTGTTCCCCGACCTGAACACCGGCAACACCACCCACAAAGCCGTGCAGCGCAGTGCCGATTGCGTCAGCCTCGGGCCGATGTTGCAAGGCCTGCGCAAACCGGTGAACGACCTGCCGCGTGGTGCGCAGGTCGATGACATCGTCTACACCATCGCGTTGACCGCGATCCAGGCTGCCAACCGACCTATGGATGTTTAAATGCTGGATTTCCTGCCTGCCGCCGTACGCGGCGTGATTGCATCGTTGTTGCTGGCCCTCAATACCATTTTGCTGTGCTCGTTTCTGTTCTGCGTGGCGATTTTCAAGGTGCTGCCGTTCGCCATCACCCAACGCTTCACGCTTTGGTTGATGAGCCATACCCATGAGGCCTGGATCAGCAACAACAAGGCCTGGATGAACCTGGTTTGCCGCACCCGCTGGCACCTCAGCGGCCTGGAAGGCCTGGACTATCAGCACTCGTACCTGATCACCAGCAACCACCAGAGCTGGGTCGACATCATGGTGCTGCAATACGTGCTCAACCGTCGTATCCAGCCGCTGAAGTTTTTTCTCAAGCAGCAGCTCATCTGGGTGCCGGTGATTGGTCTGGCGTGGTGGACCCTGGGCTTTCCGTTCATGAAGCGCTACTCCAAGGCGTATCTGGAAAAGCACCCGGAGAAAAAAGGCAAAGACCTGGAAACAACCCGCAAGACATGCGCGAAGTTTCGCAATAGCCCGGTGGGGATTTTCAATTTCGTTGAGGGCACACGCTTCACCGAAGGCAAGCATGCGCAGCAGAAATCACCCTTCAAGTATCTGCTCAAACCCAAAGCCGGTGGCATTGCGTTTGTGCTGGATGCGATGGGTGAGCAGCTGGAGTCCATCGTCAACGTGACGATTCACTATCCGGGCGGGCGTCCGGGGTATTGGGATTTGCTGTGCGGGAATGTTGCGGACGTGGTGGTGCATTTTCAGGAGCTGAAGATTCCGCCGCATTTTATCGGCAAGAACTACGACCAGGATGGGGAGTATCGATTGCAGTTTCAGGGGTGGATCAATCAGCTGTGGCTGGATAAGGATGCGCAGCTGGAGCAGATGCATCGGGAGTATCCGTCTAACTGATAACCTGGCAAAAAACCGCCGATCCCTGCCGAAGCGGACGCGGAGCGTCCATTGAGGCATTCCCACGCGGAGCGTGGGAACGATCATCACCTGGTACAAAAAAACCCGCCGATGATCACTCATCGGCGGGTTTTTTATTGGCAGCTAACGCTTAGATCGCGCCGCGSYSRCGCAACAGRTCCAACACYTGCTTGACGCTTTCTTCCAGCGACARCGACTGGGTGTCGAYCACSAGGTCTGCATCCAGCGGCACGTCGTACGGGAAGGAGTCGCCCGGAATGTTGTCGCCGCCAGCAGCGTACAACCCTTGCGGATCACGCTCGGCGCAAACAGTCGGCGACGCCTGCACGTAAACGGTCAGCAAACGCTCCTTGCCGATCAGCTCCCGAGCCTGCACGCGACCTTCGGCGCTTGGCGCTACGAATGCAGCCAGAGTCAACAGACCAGCTTCGTTGAACTGACGCGCAACGTGTGCCGCACGACGCCAGTTCTCGGTACGTCCGGCGCGATCCTGTGGCAGACCTTTGTTCAGGTCATGACGCAGGTTCTGGCCATCCAGTACAAACACCGCACGGCCCATGTCGAACAGCTTGCGTTCAACCGCGTAAGCCAGAGTACTTTTGCCAGCGCCCGACAGGCCGCTGAACAACACGGTGGCCGGTTGCTGGCCGAAGCGCTGGGCGCGTTCTTCGGTGGCGACGTGAGCGAGCTTGCCATGGTGCGTAGCGCTGCCATGCGCCACTGGCTGAGCGATGATCATGCCGGCGGCGACGGTGCCATTGGTCAAACGATCAATGACGATAAACGAGCCGGTGGTGCGGTTACTCGCGTAACCGTCCAGCGCGATGGCAGCGTCGAGGCTGATCTTGACCCGACCGATCTCGTTCAGCTGCAAGGCGCTGGCCGGACCTTCTTCCAGAGTGTTCACGTCAACGCGGTTGACGATGCTGGTGATCGAACCCGGCACGTACGTCGTGGCGCGTTTGATGTCGTATTTCTTGCCCGGCAGCATCGGCTCTTCGGCCATCCATACCAGCATGGCGTCGAAGCCGTCGGTCACTTGCGGCAGGTTGTCGGCATGTACCAGCAAGTCGCCGCGCGAGATGTCGATTTCGTCTTCCATGGTCAGCGTCACAGCCTGACCCGGACCTGCATGCTCCAGCTCACCTTCGAAGGTAACGATGGATTTCACACGGCTGCTCTTGCCCGACGGCAGCACAACCACTTCGTCGCCCTTGTGCACGACGCCGCTGGCCAGCGTACCGGCGAAACCACGGAAGTTCAGGTTCGGACGGTTGACGTACTGCACCGGGAAACGCAGGTCGGTGTAATTGCGGTCGCTGGCGATTTCGACGGTTTCAAGAATTTCCATCAGCGACTGGCCGGTGTACCACGGCGAGCGCTCGGACTTGTTCACCACGTTGTCGCCCTTGAGCGCCGACATCGGCACGAAGGCCATGGTGGTCGGCTTGAAGGCGATGCCTTCGGCGAACTTCAGGTAATCGGCCTTGATCGACTCGAAGACTTTTTCGTCGAAGCCGTTGAGGTCCATCTTGTTGATGGCAACCACGATGTGTTTGATGCCCAGCAACGAGGCGATGAAGCTGTGGCGACGGGTCTGGGTCTGCACGCCGTAACGGGCGTCGACCAGGATGATCGCCAGGTCACAGGTAGATGCGCCGGTGGCCATGTTGCGGGTGTACTGCTCATGGCCGGGAGTGTCGGCGATGATGAATTTGCGTTTGGCAGTGGAGAAATAGCGGTAAGCGACATCGATGGTGATGCCCTGCTCACGCTCGGCCTGCAGGCCGTCGACCAGCAAGGCCAGGTCGATGTCATCGCCGGTGGTACCGACTTTTTTCGAATCGCGGGTAATGGCTTCCAGGTGATCTTCGTAGATCATCTTGGAGTCGTGCAGCAGGCGCCCGATCAGGGTGCTCTTGCCGTCATCGACGTTGCCACAGGTCAGAAAGCGCAGCATTTCCTTGCGTTCGTGCTGGCTCAGGTAGGCGAGGATGTCCTCGCTGATCAAATCAGATACGTGCGACATGACAACCCCTTAGAAATAACCCTGACGTTTCTTTTCTTCCATCGAGCCTGCGCCATCGTGGTCGATGACCCGGCCCTGGCGTTCGGAAGTTCGCGTCAGGAGCATTTCCTGAATGATGTCGGTCAGGCTGGTCGCCTCGGACTCGACCGCACCGGTCAGCGGGTAGTCGCCGAGCGTACGGAAGCGGACCTTTTTCTTGACGATGCGCGCCTTGTCTTCATCGCTCAGGTGATTGAGCAGGCGTTCGTCGTCGATCATGATCCAGGTGCCGTTCATCTCGATAACGTCGCGCTCGGCGGCGAAATACAGCGGCACAATCGGGATGCCTTCGAGATAGATGTACTGCCAGATGTCCAGTTCGGTCCAGTTCGACAACGGGAACACGCGAATCGATTCGCCCTTGTTGACGTTGCCGTTGTAGACGTTCCACAGTTCCGGGCGCTGGTTTTTCGGGTCCCAGCGGTGCTTGGTGTCGCGGAAGGAATACACGCGCTCTTTGGCACGGGACTTCTCTTCGTCGCGACGGGCACCACCGAAAGCAGCGTCGAAACCATACTTGTCGAGGGCCTGCTTGAGGCCTTCGGTTTTCATGATATCGGTGTGTTTGGCACTGCCGTGGGTCAGCGGGTTGATGCCCTGCGCAACCCCGTCAGGGTTGACGTGCACCAGCAGGTCAAGGCCGAGTTCTTCAACCATGCGGTCGCGGAACGCGTACATTTCCTTGAACTTCCACTGGGTGTCGACGTGCATCACCGGAAACGGAAGTTTGCCCGGGAAGAATGCTTTGCGCGCAAGGTGCAGCATCACGGCGGAGTCTTTACCGACGGAGTACAGCATCACCGGGTTATCGAACTCGGCGGCGACCTCGCGGATGATGTGGATGCTTTCGGCCTCCAGCTGTTTCAGATGCGTCAGTTTGTCGACCATGGCTACTCACGAAAACGATCTTATGGACGGCCAGCGGGCCGTGTTCGAGCGAGGAATCCTAGCACAGCGACCTCTTCTAATCAGGACGCCAGCTAGATCGAAAGGGTATATGAATATACCTGCCTGTTCGGGTGTACTGGGTACTGTGTACTGTGGGAGTGAGCCTGCTCGCGATAGCGGTGCCTCAGTCACATCAATGTCGATGTTATGCAGCCATCGCCGGCAAGCCGGTCTCGCTCCCACAATGGAGAGGGGTGATTCAGATCGGATTCGGGCAATCGATGAAGATGTGTTCGAGGGCAAACCGGCGTGCCAGATAATCGCCCAGCGCCTGCACACCATAACGCTCAGTGGCGTGATGGCCGGCGGCGATGAAACTGATGTCGTTTTCCCGGGCACTATGGAAAGTCTGCTCGGAGGCCTCGCCACTGAGGTACAGATCGACACCGGCCAACACCGCCTGGTCGATGTAACCCTGGCCGCCACCGGTGCACCAGCCGACCCGGCGAATCGTCGCGCTGCCTTCGATCAGTAGTGGCTCGCGCCCCATGACTTCCTGGACACGACGGGCGAAATCACGCGGCGTCATCGGCTCGCTCAACGAACCAACCAGGCCAACAACTTTAGGATTGTCCGGATCCAGCGGGCCTTCGACGGTGAT
This sequence comes from Pseudomonas sp. P5_B2, assembly GCF_056400445.1. NCBI lineage: Bacteria > Pseudomonadati > Pseudomonadota > Gammaproteobacteria > Pseudomonadales > Pseudomonadaceae > Pseudomonas > Pseudomonas sp. P5_B2. The sequence continues at coordinate 9,788 of NZ_JBFULH010000092.1, forward strand.
ATCCAACTGCCGGGCCAGTTGCACGTTGTTCCCGACTTCCGGGTGCAGGTCCAGCGGCAAATGGTAGGACAGCAGGCTGATGTCGTGCTTGAGCAAGGTTTTCAACCGACGCTGCTTCATGCCGGTGATGCACGGATTTTCGCCCTTCCAGAAATAACCGTGATGCACCAGTACCAGATCGGCCTGGGCATCGACGGCAGCGTCCAGCAGCGCTTGGCTGGCGGTGACACCGCTGACGATGCGCATCACCTGCGGCCGGCCCTCGACCTGCAAGCCGTTGGGGCAGTAATCAGCAATTTTGGCGCTGGCAAGGTAACGGTCGGCTTCTTCGACCAAGGTGCTCAGGGCGACGGCCATAAAAGACTCCTAAATATCCCGTTCAGAGGCGCGCTTGGCCTCGTATAATGCGCGACATTATGGGCGGTCTCATACCGCCTGCAACCTTTCAGGACGTGCTTAATGCTCAAGGCGCTGCGTTTTTCCGGCTGGCCGCTATTGGCCGGCGTGCTTATCGCTCTTTTGATAATTCAGCGTTACCCGCAGTGGGTCGGGCTTCCCAGCCTCGACGTAAATTTGCAGCAAGCACCGCAAACAACCAGCGTGCAACAAGGGCCGGTGTCTTACGCCGATGCCGTCACCCTGGCCGCGCCGTCGGTGGTCAACCTGTACACCACCAAAGTCATCAACAAACCAAGCCATCCGCTGTTTGAAGACCCCCAGTTCCGCCGCTTCTTCGGGGACAACTCGCCCAAGCAGAAGCGCATGGAATCGAGCCTCGGCTCCGGCGTAATCATGAGCCCGGAAGGCTACTTGCTGACCAACAACCATGTGACTACGGGTGCCGACCAGATCGTGGTGGCGCTCAAGGATGGCCGCGAAACCTTGGCCCGGGTGATCGGCAGCGATCCGGAAACGGACCTCGCCGTCCTGAAGATTGATCTGAAGAACCTTCCTTCCATCACTATCGGCCGTTCCGACAACATCCGCATCGGCGACGTGGCGCTGGCCATTGGTAACCCGTTCGGTGTCGGCCAGACCGTGACCATGGGCATCATCAGTGCCACCGGGCGCAACCAGTTGGGCCTGAACAACTACGAAGATTTCATCCAGACCGACGCCGCGATCAACCCCGGCAACTCCGGGGGTGCGCTGGTGGACGCCAATGGCAACCTGACCGGCATCAACACCGCGATTTTCTCCAAGTCCGGCGGCTCGCAAGGCATAGGGTTTGCGATCCCGGTCAAACTGGCGATGGAAGTGATGAAGTCGATCATCGAACACGGCCAGGTGATTCGCGGCTGGCTGGGCATTGAAGTACAGCCGTTGAGCCAGGAACTGGCGGAGTCGTTCGGTCTGTCGGGACGTCCGGGGATTGTAGTCGCGGGGATTTTCCGGGATGGCCCGGCACAGAAGGCCGGCCTGCAATTGGGGGATGTGATTCTCTCCATCGACGGCGAACCAGCGGGTGATGGTCGACGTTCGATGAACCAGGTCGCGCGGATCAAGCCGACGGACAAGGTCACGATTCAGGTGATGCGCAATGGCAAAGAACTGAAGCTTACCGCTGAAATCGGCCTGCGCCCGCCACCGGCACCAGCGCCGGCACCGGCCAAAGAGAAAGAAGAAAAGTAAGCAGCCAACCCAAAGTCCTTGTTGGAGCGTGCGGTGCGGCGATCCGACTTGCCCGCGATGGGAACACCGCGGTGTATCAGGTACACCGCGTCATCGTTCATCGCGGGCAAGCCACGCGCCCACAGGTTCAGTGGTGGTTTAGAGTTCGCCGAGGCCGTCGATCAGCGCCTGATTCTGCTCAGGTGTGCCGATGGAAATCCGCAGGAACTGGGCAATCCGCTCCTGCTTGAAGTGCCGAACGATCACGCCTTGCTCACGCAACTTAGCCGCCAACCCTGCCGCATCGTGCTTGGGATGACGGGCAAAGATGAAGTTCGCCGCTGACGGCAACACCTCAAAACCCTTSGCCTCCAACTGCCCGACCACCTTGTCACGGCTATCGATGACCAACCGGCAAGTCTTGTCGAAGTACTCGCGATCCTCGAACGCCGCAGCAGCCCCCACAATCGCCAGACGATCCAGCGGATAAGAGTTGAAGCTGTTCTTGATCCGCTCCAGCGCTTCGATCAAGTCCGGATGCCCCACCGCCAGTCCAACCCGCAGGCCGGCCAGCGAGCGGGACTTGGACAAGGTCTGAGTCACCAGCAGGTTTGGATAACGGTCGACCAGGCTGATAGCCGTCTCTCCACCAAAGTCGATGTAAGCCTCATCCACCACGACCACCGAATCCGGGCTGGCCTTGAGGATCTGCTCGACGGCGTCCAGCGTCAGCAGGCAGCCGGTGGGAGCGTTCGGGTTCGGGAAGATGATCCCGCCATTCGGCTTGGCGTAGTCGGCCGGGTTGATCTGGAATTGATCGTCCAGCGGCACCGCGTCGAACTGGATGCCATACAACCCACAGTAAACCGGATAGAAGCTGTAGCTGATGTCCGGGAACAGCAGCGGCTGGTCGTGTTGCAGCAATCCGTGAAAGATGTGCGCCAGCACTTCATCGGAACCGTTGCCGAGGAACACCTGGTTGCCTTGGACGCCGTAGTACTTGGCGACGGCTTGCTTGAGCACATCACTGTTCGGGTCCGGGTACAGGCGCAGATTGTCATTCAGCTCGGTCTGCATGGCGGCCAAGGCTTTAGGCGATGGACCGTAAGGATTTTCGTTGGTGTTGAGCTTCACCAGTTTCGTCAGTTTCGGCTGCTCGCCCGGCACGTAAGGCACCAGACTCTTGACGAAGGGGCTCCAGAATTTACTCATGTTCAGTTCCCCTGCTCTTCATTAGAGAGCTCGTCAATGATGCGGTATTCGGCGCTGCGGGCATGCGCCGTCAGCGACTCGCCACGGGCCAGCACGGAAGCGGTCTTGCCCAGTTCGGATGCACCTTCCTGTGAGCAGAAGATGATCGAGGAGCGTTTCTGGAAGTCGTACACACCCAGCGGCGAGGAGAAACGCGCGGTGCCGGAAGTCGGCAGCACGTGGTTCGGACCGGCGCAGTAATCACCCAGCGCTTCAGAGGTATGGCGCCCCATGAAAATCGCGCCCGCGTGACGGATCTGCGGCAACCAGGCCTGCGGATCAGCAACCGACAACTCCAGGTGCTCCGGCGCGATGCGGTTGGCCACTTCGATGGCTTGTTCCATATCGCGCACTTTGATCAACGCGCCACGGCCATTGATCGAGGTTGCGATGATCTCGGCACGCTCCATGGTCGGCATCAATTTGTTGATGCTCGCGGCAACCTTGTCGAGGAACTCGGCGTCCGGGCTGACCAGAATCGCCTGGGCGTCTTCATCGTGCTCAGCCTGGGAGAACAGGTCCATGGCGATCCAGTCCGGATCGGTCTGGCCGTCGCACACCACGAGAATCTCGGACGGGCCGGCGATCATGTCGATACCGACCTGACCAAACACGTGGCGTTTGGCGGTGGCGACATAGATGTTACCCGGGCCGACTACTTTGT
>NZ_JBFULH010000093.1:0-13094 GCF_056400445.1 Pseudomonas sp. P5_B2
GTGTAAGCCTGCATTTGTGGTGTCTGACACACCGCCATCGCGAGCAGGCTCCCACAGGTTATGCGCCAGTTTTTTCATTTATTGCCCGCCCAAAGAGAACTTCTCGCGTGCCCGACGCCATTTTGCGCCTCGCCCTGCCTTCGCCCCTGCGCCGCCTGTTCGATTACCGTGCCCCGGCCGGAGTCCTGCGCGCCCAGCTGCAGCCGGGCATGCGCCTGCGGGTGCCATTCGGTCGGCGGGAAATGATCGGGATTCTGGTGGAGGTCACCGATACCAGCGAAGTGCCGGTGGCAAAGCTCAAACCCGCGCTGGCCCTGCTCGACGCCACGCCGCCACTGCCACCGGCGCTGTTCAAGCTGTGCCTGTGGACCTCCCAGTATTACCAGCACAGCCTGGGCGACACCTTGAGTTGGGCGCTGCCGGTGTTGCTGCGCCAGGGCGAACTGGCCGAAGCGCGCCAGGAACGTTTCTGGTCTGCCGCGCCAGGCGCCAGCCTGGATGATCCGCGCATTGCCCGGGCACCACGCCAGCGCGAGGCATTGGCGACACTGGCCCAGCATCCCCACGGCGTTGCCCATCAATTGCTGAGCAAACTGATGTTGAGCAAAGACAGCCTGGATTTGCTGCTGGCCAAAGACCTGGTCCAGGTAGAAATCCGCAAGCACGCCCCCGGCGCGCGTCACGAACACTGGCTGGCACAACCGGAACTGCCACTCAACCCGGAGCAACGCGCGGCCTATGAAGCCATCCGCGCAGGTTTCGACAGTTATCACGCGTTTTTGCTGGCCGGCGTCACCGGCAGCGGCAAGACCGAAGTTTATTTACAGCTGATCCGCGAAACCCTTGAGGCTGGCAAACAGGCACTGGTGCTGATCCCGGAGATTAACCTCGGCCCGCAGACTCTGGCGCGCTTCGAACAGCGCTTCAATGCGCGCATCGCATTGATCCACTCGGCGGTCAATGATCGCGAACGCCTGGAAGCCTGGCTCGCGGCTCGGGACGGCGACGCCGACATTATTATCGGCACACGCTCAGCGCTGTTCACGCCGATGAAGAACCCCGGCCTGATCATCATCGACGAAGAGCATGACGGCTCCTATAAACAGCAGGAAGGTTTGCGCTATCACGCCCGCGATCTGGCATTGGTCCGCGCCCGGCAGGAAAACATCCCGATTGTCCTCGGCTCCGCCACGCCTTCATTGGAAAGCCTGCACAACGCCTACACCGGCCGTTACGGTCTCCTGCGGCTGAACGAACGGGCCGGCGGTGCCAAGCAACCGCGCTTCCTGCGCCTGGATGTAAAAAGTCGCCCGTTGGACAGCGGCATTTCCGGGCCGATGCAGCAAGCAATCGGTCAGACGCTGGCCGCCGGCCAGCAAGTACTGGTCTTCCTCAACCGTCGCGGCTTCGCACCAACGCTGCTGTGTCACGACTGCGGCTGGATGTCTGAATGCCAGCGCTGTGATGCGCGGATGACCGTGCACCAGCGTTCCGGCGAGTTGCGCTGCCACCATTGTGGCTACGTCGAACGCGTGCCCCGGCGCTGCCCGAAATGCAGCAAAGTCGATTTACGGCCCGTGGGCGCTGGTACCGAGCGCGCCGAGGAACGGCTGGCGATTTTATTCCCGGACTTTCCGGTGCTGCGGGTCGACCGTGACAGCACGTCGCGCAAGGACGCAATGAATCAGCTGTTCGCTACCATTCAAAAAGGCCAGCCGTGCATTTTGGTGGGTACGCAAATGCTCGCCAAAGGGCATCACTTTCCACGGGTGACGCTAGTGTCGATTCTCGACGCCGACGGCGGGCTGTTCTCCGGCGACTTCCGCGCCAGCGAGCGCATGGCGCAGTTGATTGTTCAGGTCGCCGGGCGCGCCGGGCGGGCGGAAGAGCCGGGCAAAGTGATCATCCAAACGCATTTGGCGGACCACCCGCTGCTGGTGCAACTGACCGAGCAAGGGTATTTCGCCTTTGCCGAGCAAGCGTTGAGCGAACGCCGCTCAGCTGGGTTACCGCCTTTTGCCCATTTGGCGCTGCTGCGGGCAGAAGCGCACAAACCAGGGCAGGCCGAAGGGTTTCTTGATGAAGCGTGCAGCGAGGCCGAGCGTTTGTTGGCCGAGCAAGGCCTGACCGGGATCGAGCTGCTGGGGCCGGTGCCTGCGCCGATGGAGCGCCGCGCCGGACGTTATCGGGCACAGTTGTTGTTGCAGGCTACGGCTCGGGCGCCACTGCATCGGTTGTTGAGCAGCTGGCTGCTGGTGTTGGAGCAGATGCCGAGCGGACGGGCGGTGCGTTGGTCTCTCGATGTCGATCCGGTCGACTTGTACTAACTCAGAGTCCGCCATCGCTAGCAGGCTAGCGCCCACAGGAGAGCTGTGGCGCTCATCTAATCAGGGTGGGGGCGAGCCTGCTCGCGATACCGGCTAAATGGTCACCACGTATCCATAACCTGCCCGCTATAGTTGGCAAGCCCGTCTTCGCCACGGATAATGCCCAGTTTTTCCACCAGCGCATCGAAGCGCGTACCGCGCTTGCGGTCGAAAGAGACCACCATGAAAGACACCATTCGCCAGCTGATCCAACAAGCCATCACCCAACTCGTCAACGAAGGTGTGTTGCCTGAAGGCCTGTCGCCGGCGATCCAGGTGGAAAACTCCCGCGACAAGAAGAACGGCGACTTCGCCAGCAACATCGCCATGATGTTGGCCAAACCGGCCGGCATGAAGCCCCGTGACCTGGCCGAAAAAATCATCTCCGCGCTGCCGGCTGATGAAAACGTCAGCAAAACCGAAATCGCCGGCCCCGGCTTCCTGAACTTCTTCCAGAACACCGAGGCCCTGGCCACTCGCCTGGACGCCGCGCTGGCCGACGAAAAAATTGGCGTACGCAAGGCCGGCCCAGTGCAGCGCACCGTGGTCGACCTGTCGGCACCGAACCTCGCCAAAGAAATGCACGTCGGCCATTTGCGCTCGACCATCATCGGTGACGGTGTTGCGCGCGTACTGGAATTCCTCGGCGACGAGGTAATCCGTCAGAACCACGTGGGCGACTGGGGTACCCAGTTCGGCATGCTGATGGCCTACCTGCAAGAAAACCCGATCACCAGCGATGAGCTGTCGGACCTGGAAAATTTCTACCGCGCGGCCAAGCAGCGCTTCGACGAATCCGAAGAATTTGCGGATCGCGCTCGTGGCCTGGTGGTCAAGCTGCAAGCCGGCGACCCGGACTGCCTGGCGCTGTGGACCAAATTCAAAGACATTTCCCTGTCCCACTGCCAGAAAATCTACGAGCTGCTGAACGTCAAACTGACCATGGCCGACGTGATGGGCGAAAGTGCCTACAACGACGACCTGATCAACGTGGTCAATGACCTCAAGGCTGCCGGCATGCTGGTCGAGAGCAATGGCGCCCAGTGCGTGTTCCTCGACGAATTCAAGAACGCCGACGGCGACCCGCTGCCAGTGATCATCGTCAAGGCTGACGGCGGCTACCTCTACGCCACCACCGATTTGGCGGCCGTGCGTTATCGCAGCGGCAAGCTCAAGGCTGATCGCGCACTGTACTTCGTCGACCAGCGTCAGGCCCTGCACTTCCAGCAAGTGTTCGCCGTGGCGCGCAAGGCCGGTTTCGTGACGCACCCGATGGAAATGGAACACATGGGCTTCGGCACCATGAATGGTAAAGATGGCCGTCCATTCAAAACCCGCGATGGCGGCACCGTGAAGCTGATCGACCYGCTGACCGAAGCCCAGGAACGCGCCTACACCTTGGTGAAGGACAAGAATCCAGAGCTGGCCGATGACGAGTTGCGCAACATCGCGAAGGTCGTAGGCATCGGCGCGGTGAAATACGCCGACCTGTCCAAGCACCGCACCAGTGACTACAGCTTCAACTTCGACCTGATGCTCAACTTCGAAGGCAACACCGCACCGTACTTGCTGTACGCCTACACGCGCGTCGCTGGCGTGTTCCGCAAACTGGGCAAGGACTTCACTGAAGTCGAAGGCCAGATCGTGCTCGAAGCGGAACACGAACACGAACTGGCTGCCAAACTGGCGCAGTTCGGCGAAATCCTGAACAACGTGTCCGACAAAGGCACGCCGCACATTCTTTGCACCTACCTGTACGATGTGGCCGGCCTGTTCTCCAGTTTCTACGAGAACTGTCCGATCCTCAGCGCCGACACCCCGGCGCAAATGCAAAGCCGTCTGCGCCTCGCCGCGTTGACCGGCCGCACCCTCAAGCAAGGCCTGGAACTCTTGGGTCTGGAAACTCTGGAGCGTATGTAAGTTGGCTGCCAAGAAAAAACCTGCACCCAAGCGTGGCGCCAGCCGTTACCAAGCTCCTGCAAAACAGCCGATTCCGGGCTGGCTGTGGATGGCCATCGGCCTGACGGTCGGCGCGTTCATCGTCTTCCTGATGAAACTGGAACCTGGCAAGGGCAGTGACACGGTCAAGCGCGAGAAGGTGGAGCAGCAACAGAAGGCCACCAAGATCGCCGAAGCCAACAAGACGCCGCCGAGCCCGACGCAACCGGTGAAGCCGAAATACGACTTCTACACCCTGCTGCCGGAATCGGAAGTGATCGTGCCGCCGGATGCCGTGCCGGAGAAAACCCTGCCGACACCACAAGTGCCGGCCATTCCGACCACGCCGGTGACGCCTGCGGAAGCGGCGAAGATTGATACGGCACGGGCTCAGGCTGCCCTGGCCGGGATTACCCCGCCGCCAGCACCACCGGTGTCGAAAGCGGCGCCCGTGACCAAGTTCTTCCTGCAGGCCGGTTCGTTCCGCAAACAAACTGACGCAGACAAGGTCCGGGCACAGATCATTTTGCTGGGTCAGGCAGTGGCGGTTGAGTCCGGCACGGTGAAGGATGAGACCTGGTATCGCGTTTTGGTCGGGCCGTTCAGCAACCGCGAACAACTGACCACCGCGCAGAAACAACTGGCCGGCGCAGGGTTTAGCAACCTGCTGTTACAACAACGCCAAAGCCGCTGACCTCCTCTGATCGTTCCCACGCTCCGCGTGGGAATGTAGCCCGTGACGCTCCGCGTCACTGGACGCGGAGCGTCCCTCGGAGGCATTCCCACGCGGAGCGTGGGAACGATCATCCCTCACAGACTCACACCACTCGTCTCCCGCCGCGTCCTACAGTTGAAATCCACTCCACCACCCCCATATGAGTTGGCATAAGGCATTTTCGCCCCGCTGCGTGGAGACTCTCCCTTGACCACCATCGTTTCAGTTCGCCGCCACGGCAAAGTCGTCATGGGCGGCGACGGCCAGGTTTCCTTGGGCAATACCGTGATGAAAGGCAACGCGAAGAAAGTTCGCCGCCTGTACCACGGCCAGGTTATCGCCGGTTTTGCCGGGGCCACCGCTGACGCCTTCACCCTCTTCGAACGTTTCGAAGGCCAGCTTGAGAAACATCAGGGTCACCTGGTTCGTGCTGCCGTCGAACTCGCCAAAGAATGGCGCACCGACCGCTCCCTCAGCCGCCTCGAAGCCATGCTCGCGGTCGCCAACAAAGACGCGTCTCTGATCATCACCGGCAACGGTGACGTGGTCGAACCCGAAGAAGGCCTGATCGCCATGGGTTCCGGCGGCGGTTATGCCCAGGCCGCTGCCAGCGCACTGCTGAAGAAAACCGATCTGTCGGCCCGGGAAATCGTCGAAACCGCCCTCGGCATCGCCGCCGACATCTGCGTATTCACCAATCACACCCAGACCATTGAGGAGCAGGACTGCGCCGAGTAAGCCCCTGCTGGCCATCGCGCCACGGCTCATTCTTGCTTGAGGTCCGCTAAATACTATGTCCATGACTCCCCGTGAAATCGTCCACGAACTCAATCGCCATATCATCGGCCAGGACGACGCCAAGCGCGCCGTCGCCATCGCGTTGCGTAACCGCTGGCGCCGGATGCAGCTGCCAGAAGAGCTGCGCGTTGAAGTAACGCCCAAGAACATCCTGATGATCGGCCCGACCGGTGTCGGCAAAACCGAGATCGCCCGTCGCCTGGCCAAACTTGCCAATGCGCCGTTCATCAAAGTCGAAGCAACCAAGTTCACTGAAGTCGGCTATGTGGGCCGCGACGTTGAATCGATCATTCGTGACCTGGCTGACGCGGCAATCAAATTGCTGCGCGAACAGGAAATGACCAAAGTGCGCCACCGCGCCGAAGATGCCGCTGAAGAGCGCATCCTCGACGCACTGCTACCACCGGCACGCATGGGTTTCAGCAACGAAGACGCTGCGCCGTCGGCGGACTCCAACACCCGCCAGCTGTTCCGCAAGCGCCTGCGCGAAGGTCAGCTGGACGACAAGGAGATTGAAATCGAAGTCGCCGAAATGGCCGGCGTCGACATCTCCGCGCCACCTGGCATGGAAGAAATGACCAACCAGTTGCAGAGCCTGTTCGCCAACATGGGCAAGGGCAAGAAGAAAAGCCGCAAGCTCAAGGTCAAGGAAGCGCTGAAACTGGTGCGCGACGAAGAAGCTGGTCGCCTTGTCAACGAAGAAGAGTTGAAGGCCAAGGCGCTGGAAGCGGTCGAGCAGCACGGCATCGTGTTCATCGACGAAATCGACAAGGTCGCCAAGCGTGGTAATTCCGGTGGTGTCGATGTCTCCCGTGAAGGCGTACAGCGCGACTTGCTGCCGCTGATCGAAGGCTGCACCGTCAACACCAAGCTGGGCATGGTCAAGACTGACCACATCCTGTTCATTGCTTCCGGTGCGTTCCACCTGAGCAAGCCGAGCGACCTGGTGCCTGAGCTGCAAGGACGTTTGCCGATTCGTGTCGAGCTCAAGGCGCTGACGCCGGAAGATTTCGAACGCATTCTCAGCGAACCGCATGCATCGCTTACCGAGCAATACTGCGCCCTGCTGAAAACCGAAGGCCTGGGCATCGAGTTCCAGCCGAGCGGTATCAAGCGCATTGCCGAGATCGCCTGGCAGGTCAACGAGAAGACCGAGAACATCGGTGCCCGTCGCCTGCACACCTTGCTTGAGCGTCTGCTTGAAGAGGTGTCGTTCAGCGCCGGTGATCTGGCCAGCGCCCATGACGGCAAGGTGATCATGATCGACGCCGATTACGTCAACAGCCACTTGGGCGAATTGGCGCAGAACGAAGACCTGTCCCGTTATATCCTGTAAGCCAAGCGACCCTCTGTAGGAGTACAGTTTGCTGGCGATCGCGCACTTGAGATCGCCATCGCCGGCAAGCCGTGCTCCTATAGGAGTCAGACCACGCGCGTACAGACGGACTCCAGGTCATGACCCAACTCCCCACCGACATCAAACTGCACAAAGCCTCGAAARCCCTGTCGCTGAAATACGCGTCCGGTGAGGAATATCACCTGCCCGCCGAGTTCCTGCGCGTGCACTCTCCCTCCGCCGAGGTCCAGGGCCACGGCAAACCCATTCTGCAATTTGGCAAGATCAATGTCGGCCTGACCAAGGTAGAACCGGCCGGTCAGTACGCACTGAAATTGACCTTTGACGACGGCCACGACAGCGGTCTGTTCACCTGGGAATACCTGTACGAGCTGGCGCGACGTTATGACGCACTCTGGGAAGACTATCTTGCCGAGCTCAAAGCCGCCGGAAAAACCCGCGACCCGAACGAATCCATCGTCAAGCTAATGCTCTAAACCGGCCTTCTTGCTCTTTAGAAGGCATTTTCTAATTTCATCTGTTTGAATGCTCGGCTCAAAGGCCAATGAATGGCCTGCTTGCGAAAAAAATTAAACTCGGGTAACCAATGGAACTGGCAAGTTCCCTGCAATGCTCTCTGAACTAAAAAGCAGCGATGCAGAATTATCGGTCACCCAAGTTGCAGTACCTGGCATTGGCTTTTTGACTACTCAGTCAGCCCCAGGTACTCGTCTCAGGGCAATGGAGCGTCGTAGATGAGTAATAAGAATAACGATGACTTGAAATCACAAGCCTCGGAAAACACCTTGGGGCTGAATCCGGTCGTTGGGCTGCGCGGTAAGGATCTTTTGGCTTCTGCTCGCATGGTGCTCAGACAGGCCATCAAACAACCGATTCACAGTGCCAAGCATGTGGCCCATTTCGGTCTTGAATTGAAGAACGTGGTGTTTGGTAAATCCGCACTTCAACCGACACCCGAAGACCGTCGTTTCAACGATCCGGCCTGGACTCAGAACCCGCTCTATCGGCGTTATTTGCAAACGTACCTGGCGTGGCGCAAGGAACTTCACGAGTGGATCGACGACAGTAAACTGTCGCCCAAAGATGTCGCTCGCGGGCATTTCGTGATCAATCTCATGACCGAAGCCATGGCCCCGACCAACTCGGCGGCCAACCCGGCGGCGGTCAAACGCTTCTTCGAAACTGGCGGCAAAAGCCTGCTCGACGGCCTCTCTCATCTCGCCAAAGACATGGTGCACAACGGCGGTATGCCGAGCCAGGTCAACATGGGCGCATTCGAAGTTGGCAAGAGTCTGGCTGTGACCGAAGGCGTCGTGGTGTTCCGCAACGACGTGTTGGAGCTGATCCAGTACAAGCCGATTACCGAGCAAGTGTTCGAGCGCCCACTGCTGGTGGTGCCGCCACAGATCAACAAGTTCTACGTTTTCGACCTGAGCCCGGAAAAGAGCCTGGCGCGCCACTGCCTGCGCAGTAACCTGCAGACCTTTATCGTCAGCTGGCGCAACCCGACCAAAGAGCAGCGCGAGTGGGGCCTGACGTCCTACATCGAAGCGCTCAAGGAAGCGGTCGATGTGGTCAGCGCCATCACGGGCAGCAAAGACATCAACATGCTCGGCGCCTGCTCCGGTGGCATCACCTGCACCGCGCTGCTGGGCCATTACGCGGCAATCGGCGAGAAAAAGGTCAACTCCCTGACGCTGCTGGTCAGCGTGCTGGATACCACCCTGGACAGCGACGTCGCCCTGTTTGTCGACGAGCAAACTCTGGAATCCGCCAAGCGCCAGTCTTATCAGGCCGGTGTGCTGGAAGGCCGCGACATGGCGAAAGTCTTCGCCTGGATGCGTCCCAACGACTTGATCTGGAACTATTGGGTCAACAACTACCTGCTGGGCAACGAACCGCCGGTGTTCGACATCCTGTTCTGGAACAACGACACCACACGGTTGCCGGCCGCGTTCCACGGCGACCTGATCGAAATGTTCAAAAGTAATCCACTGATCCGCCCCAATGCACTGGAAGTGTGCGGTACGCCGATTGACTTGAAACAAGTCACCGCCGACATCTACTGCCTGGCCGGCACCACCGACCACATCACTCCATGGAAGTCCTGCTACAAGTCCTCGCAACTGTTTGGCGGCAAGGTCGAATTCGTACTGTCTAGCAKCGGGCATATCCAGAGCATTCTGAACCCGCCGGGCAATCCGAAATCACGTTACATGACCAACAGCGAGATGCCGGTCAAGGCCGAGGAGTGGCAGGAGAACTCCACCAAGCACACCGATTCCTKGTGGCTGCACTGGCAGGCATGGCAAGCCGAGCGTGGGGGCAAGATGAAAAAGGCGCCCACCAGCCTGGGCAACAAAACCTTCACCGCCGGTGAAGCAGCGCCGGGTACTTATGTTCATGAGCGGTAACTGACACACCTCGCGCCCCTGTAGGAGGCGAGCTTGTGTGGTGAGGGGGCTTGTCGGTACRCCGCATCGCCCCGTTCGGCTGCGAAGCAGTCGTAAACCGGACACGCGTTCTGATTACAGATCGCGGTGACTGGTTTTAGGTGCGCTTCGCGCCCCAACGGGGCAGTGCGACGTTTCGCCAAGCCCCCTCGCCACACAAGCTCAGCTCCTACAGGGACCGGGGGGTGAAATTGGGATAGCGAACCACAAGGCCTGAAGCATGCCGCAACCGTTTATTTTTCGTACCGTCGAACTGGATGGCCAGACTCTCCGCACGGCGGTACGCCCCGGCAAGCCTCATTTGACGCCCTTGCTGATATTCAACGGCATCGGCGCCAACCTGGAGCTGGTGTTTCCGTTCGTCGCGGCGTTGGACCCGGATCTGGAAGTGATTGCTTTCGACGTACCCGGTGTCGGCGGCTCGTCGACACCGCGTCGGCCTTATCGCTTTCCGGGCCTGGCGAAACTCACGGCGCGGATGCTCGACTACCTCGACTACGGGCAAGTCAACGTGGTTGGCGTGTCCTGGGGAGGCGCGCTTGCGCAGCAGTTTGCGTATTCCTATCCCGAGCGTTGCAAAAAACTCGTGTTGGCGGCCACGGCGGCCGGTGCTGTGATGGTGCCGGGCAAACCGAAAGTGCTATGGATGATGGCCAGTCCACGGCGCTACATCCAGCCATCTCACGTGATACGCATTGCGCCGATGATCTATGGTGGCGCGTTTCGGCGCGATCCTACCCTGGCGGCCAACCACGCGGCGAAAGTCCGCTCAGCGGGCAAGCTCGGTTATTACTGGCAGCTGTTTGCCGGTTTTGGCTGGACCAGCATTCACTGGCTGCACAAGATCAATCAGCCAACCCTGGTCCTGGCTGGCGACGACGATCCTCTGATCCCGTTGATCAACATGCGCCTGCTGGCCTGGCGAATTCCCAATGCCCAATTACACATCATCGATGACGGGCATCTGTTCCTGATTACTCGCGCCGAAGCGGTAGCACCGATCATCATGAAATTCCTCGAAGAAGAACGTCAGCGTGCCGTGATGCATCCGCATCCGCATCCGTCGCCATCGCGAGGTTAAAGACGCAAGCATTTTCCTGGAGGCCGGCAGGACGCCGCGCCGCGCAACAACCCACAACAGCGTCTATGGTGAACGGGTTAAGTGTGTTTGTTTTTGGCTTGAAACGAAGGAGTGTTGAGACATGCGCGACAAACCAGCGAGAGATCATTTGCCCACTCCCGCCGCGTTCATCAACGCACAGAGTGCGATTACCGGCCTGCGTGGCCGGGACCTGATTTCGACCCTGCGCAGTGTGGCGGCCCACGGCTTGCGCAATCCGGTGCACAGCGCCCGACACGCCTTGAAACTGGGCGGTCAATTGGGACGTGTGTTGCTGGGTGAAACGTTGCACCCGACCAATCCGCAGGACAGTCGCTTCAACGACCCGGCATGGAGTCTCAACCCTTTTTATCGCCGCAGCCTGCAGGCTTACCTAAGCTGGCAGAAACAGGTCAAAAGCTGGATCGACGACAGCGCGATGTCCCCTGACGACCGCGCTCGCGCGCACTTTGCGTTTGCCTTGCTCAATGACGCCGTGTCGCCGTCCAACACCCTGCTAAATCCACTGGCGATCAAGGAGCTCTTCAATTCCGGCGGCACCAGCCTGGTGCGGGGTCTCAGCCATCTGGTCGACGACTTTTTGCACAACGACGGCCTGCCCCGGCAAGTCACCAAGCAAGCCTTCGAAGTGGGCAGAACCGTTGCCACGACGAGCGGTTCCGTGGTGTTTCGCAACGAACTGCTGGAACTGATCCAGTACAAGTCGATGAGCGAAAAACAGTACTCCAAACCGCTGCTGGTGGTGCCGCCGCAAATCAACAAGTACTACATTTTCGACCTGAGCCCGCACAACAGCTTTGTCCAGTACGCCCTGAAGAACGGCCTGCAAACCTTCATGATCAGTTGGCGCAATCCGGATGTGCGCCATCGCGAATGGGGGCTGTCGACATACGTTGAAGCCGTGGAAGAGGCGATGAATGTGTGCCGGGCGATCACCGGTGCTCGCGAAGTCAACCTGATGGGCGCGTGCGCCGGCGGGTTGACCATCGCCGCGCTGCAAGGTCACTTGCAGGCCAAACGGCAACTGCGGCGAGTGTCCAGCGCGACCTATCTGGTGAGCTTGCTCGACAGTCAAATGGACTCTCCGGCGACCCTTTTTGCCGACGAACAGACCCTGGAGGCGGCCAAGCGCAAGTCTTATCAAAAAGGCGTGCTGGAAGGGCGCGACATGGCCAAGGTTTTTGCCTGGATGCGTCCAAACGACTTGATCTGGAGCTATTTCGTCAACAACTACCTGCTGGGCAAAGAACCGCCAGCGTTTGACATCCTCTACTGGAACAACGACAACACGCGGCTTCCGGCAGCCTTTCATGGCGATCTGCTGGACTTCTTCAAACACAATCCGCTGAGCCATCCGGGCGGCCTTGAAGTGTGTGGCACCCCCATCGACTTGCAGAAAGTCACCGTCGACAGCTTCAGCGTCGCCGGCATCAACGACCACATCACACCATGGGATGCCGTGTACCGCTCGACACTGTTGCTGGGTGGCGAGCGACGTTTTGTCTTGTCCAACAGCGGTCACGTGCAGAGCATTCTCAACCCGCCGAGCAACCCGAAAGCCAATTACGTCGAAGGCACAAAACTGAGCAGCGACCCACGGGCCTGGTATTACGACGCCAAACAAGTCGACGGCAGTTGGTGGACACAATGGCTGGTGTGGATTCAGCAACGCTCGGGCGCGCTAAAAGAAACCCACACGACCCTTGGCAATCAGAACTATCCACCGCAGGAGGCAGCACCCGGTACTTACGTGCGAGTGCGCTGACGATCAACCAACCACGGCCGACACTGGCCGTGGCCTGACTCGACCCATAAGAAGACTGGATGAAAACCCGCGACCGGATTCTCGAATGTGCTTTGCAGTTGTTCAATGAGAAAGGCGAACCGAACGTCTCCACCATGGAAGTTGCCAATGAGATGGGCATCAGCCCTGGCAATCTCTATTACCACTTTCACGGCAAGGAGCCGCTGATTCTCGGGTTGTTCGAACGCTTTCAGTCTGAACTGGCACCGTTACTCGACCCCCCCTCCGATGTCGAACTGGCACCGGACGACTACTGGCTGTTCCTGCACCTGATCGTCGAACGCTTGGCGCATTATCGGTTTCTGTTCCAGGACCTGTCTAACCTCGCCGGGCGCCTGCCAAAACTGGCCAAGGGCATACGCAACCTGCTCAATGCGCTGAAGCGCACACTGGCATCGTTGCTGGCGCGGTTGAAGGCCCAAGGGCAGTTGGTCAGCGACACCCAGGCGCTGGGACAACTGGTGGAGCAGATCACCATGACGCTGCTGTTCTCGCTGGACTATCAGCGGATTCTGGATCGCGAGGGCGAGGTGAGGCTGGTGG
>NZ_JBFULH010000094.1:0-13075 GCF_056400445.1 Pseudomonas sp. P5_B2
GCTCATGCCAGTCCGCATCGAGCAAGCTTAGACCCGAATCTGGTGAACCGAAAGAAAGAGCAAGGGAGGGTGCGACAATGGGTCGCAAAGGGGCAGCGGCAAGCTTCAAGCTGCAAGCTGCAAGAGGGAATCTCGTCGCTTGCAGCTTTTGCTTTTGCTTTTGCCTTTACTTGCTGCTTGTAGCTTGCTGCTTGTCGCTCAACTGCTCATCACCTTTCGACAGGCTGTACACGTAAGCCGCGAGCAGCTGCACTTTGTCGTTGCCGAGCAATTCATTCTGCGCCGGCATATGGCCCTGGCGACCATGGCGGATGGTCTGCTGCAGTTGCGCCAGGCTCGTACCGTAAATAAAACCGGCCGGGTGCGTCAGATTCGGCGCGCCCATGGCTTCAGTGCCCTGGCCGTTTGCCCCATGACAGGCTGCGCAGGTGGTGTTGAACGCTTGTTGTCCGGCTTGCAGGTCGGTGCCGCTGTCGGCAGGCAACGGCAGGCCGGCCAGGTCATGGCGCACGTACGCCGCGACATTTTTCACGCCGGCCTCACCGAGGATTTCACCCCAGGCCGGCATCGCCGCCATGCGACCGCTCATGATCGTGGTTTTGATCATCTGGGCGTCACCGCCCCAGCGCCAATTGCTGTCCGCCAGATTCGGGAAGCCAAACGCGCCCTTGGCATCCGAGCCGTGGCAGACCGAACAGTTGGACGCAAACAGCCGGCCCCCCATTTTCAACGCTTGCGGGTCCTTCGCTACTTCTTCTACTGGCATCGCCGCAAATTTGGCGAAGATCGGCCCAAACTTGGCGTCGGCCTTTTCCATCTCCTTTTCCCATTCATGGGCGCCGGTCCAGCCGTTTTCATAGCCTGGCAAAATGCCTTTCCAGTTGCCCAGGCCCGGATAAAGGATCAGATAACCTGCGCCAAACACTAGCGTGCCGATAAACAGCAGGAACCACCAACGCGGCAACGGGTTGTCGTACTCCTCGATGCCGTCGAAGCTGTGGCCCATGGTCTGGTCGACGCTGCCCTTGGTTTCGCCCTTACGGGTGGTGATCAGCAGCCAGGTCAGGAAGATCAGGCTGCCAATGGTCAGTACGCAGATCCACGTACTCCAGAAGGTGGTCATGGCCGGGTACTCCTTGTTGCAGGTTCTTGGGTGGTGTCGGGTTGGGGCTCGTCGGCGAATGGCAACAGGCGCGCTTCGGCGAATTCCGGCGTGCGCTTGCTGTTGAACACCCACAGCGTCAGGCCGACGAAGGCCACAAACACCACGACCGTGCCCAGGCCGCGGATCATTCCACTGCTTATTTCAACGATCATGGCTCACCTCTTGCTCTTGATGGCAGTGCCAAGCACTTGCAGGTAGGCGACCAAGGCGTCCATTTCGGTTTTGCCCTTGAGCGAGGCGACTGCACCGGCGATGTCGTCCTCGGTGTATGGCACGCCAAGGGTGCGCATGGCGCGGATCTTGGTTTCGGTGTGGCTGCTGTCGAGCGGGTTGGCCACCAACCATGGGTAGGCAGGCATTTTCGATTCCGGCACCACGTTGCGCGGGTTGTACAAATGCGCGCGGTGCCAGTCTTCCGAATAGCGACCGCCGACCCGTGCCAGATCTGGCCCGGTACGTTTCGAGCCCCACAGGAACGGGTGATCCCAGACGCTTTCCCCGGCGACCGAGTAGTGGCCGTAGCGTTCGGTCTCGGCACGGAATGGACGGATCATTTGCGAGTGGCAACCGACGCAGCCTTCGCGGATGTAAATGTCGCGACCTTCCAGTTGCAGCGCGGTGTAGGGCTTCATGCCTTCCACCGGTTTGTTGGTCACGTCCTGAAAGAACAGCGGGACGATCTGGGTCAGGCCACCGATGCTCACGGCCAGCACCATCAACAGCAACAACAGGCCGACGTTTTTTTCGATTGATTCGTGTTTCATGGCGGACTCCTCAAGCCATCTGCGCGGCAGCGGCGATGTCGGCAGGCTGCGAGGCCTGCACGGTGCGCCAGGTGTTGTAAGCCATCAGGAACATCCCGCTGAGGAAGATCGCCCCACCCACCAGCCGCACGATGAAGCCTGGGTGGCTGGCCACCAGGGTTTCGACGAAGGAGTAGGTCAGCGTGCCGTCTGCGTTGACCGCACGCCACATCAGGCCCTGGGCGATGCCGTTGACCCACATGGACGCGATGTACAGCACGGTGCCGATGGTCGCGAGCCAGAAGTGCGCGTTGATCAGGCCGACGCTGTACATCTGCTCGCGGCCAAAGACTTTCGGGATCATGTGATACAGCGCGCCGATGGAAATCATCGCCACCCAGCCGAGTGCCCCTGCGTGAACGTGGCCGATGGTCCAGTCGGTGTAGTGGGAGAGGGCGTTGACCGTTTTGATGGCCATCATCGGGCCTTCGAAGGTCGACATGCCGTAGAACGCAAGCGATACCACGAGGAAGCGCAGGATCGGGTCGCTGCGCAACTTATGCCAGGCGCCCGAGAGCGTCATCATGCCGTTGATCATCCCGCCCCAGCTTGGTGCCAGCAGGATCAAGGACATCACCATGCCCAGCGACTGTGCCCAGTCCGGCAGCGCGGTGTAGTGCAAGTGGTGCGGACCGGCCCAGATGTACAGGGTGATCAGCGCCCAGAAGTGCACGATGGACAGGCGATAGGAATACACCGGCCGCTCGGCTTGCTTGGGCACGAAGTAGTACATCATCCCGAGGAAACCGGCGGTGAGGAAAAAGCCCACGGCGTTGTGGCCGTACCACCACTGCACCATGGCATCGGTTGCCCCGGCATACACCGAGTAGGACTTGGTGAAACTAACCGGCAGCTCAATGTTGTTGACGATGTGCAGAATCGCCACGGTGACGATGAACGCACCGAAGAACCAGTTGCCGACATAGATGTGTTTGGTCTTGCGTTGCATGATCGTGCCGAAAAACACGATGGCGTAGGCAACCCAGACGATGGTGATCAGAATGTCTATCGGCCACTCCAGCTCGGCGTACTCCTTGGAACTGGTGTAACCCAGGGGCAAGGTGATGGCCGCCAACAGGATCACCAGTTGCCAGCCCCAGAAACAGAATGCGGCGATTTTTGGTGCAAACAGTTGGGTTTGACAGGTGCGTTGCACCGAATAAAACGAACTGGCGAACAGGGCACAACCGCCGAACGCGAAGATCACGGCGTTGGTGTGCAAGGGGCGCAACCGCCCGAAACTGGTCCACGGCAAATTGAAGTTGAGTTCGGGCCAGACCAACTGGGCCGCGAGAAAAACCCCGAGCCCCATACCGACGATGCCCCACACCACCGTCATAATGGCGAATTGGCGGACCACCTTGTAGTTGTAGGCGGTACTGATAGAAGTGTTCATGGTTCCCCATCCACGGTTCAGCCGAAGTGAAGGCCCGCCTTTGCGAGTAAGTCGCGCAAGGCAGACGCTTCCTTCGCCTGGAGTTATTGGCAGACTAAAAGCGAGACAAGCATGGACAAACAGCACAAGGCCAGTATTGACGGGGATCAATGGGCGCAGTGCGTGCGGGATCACGGATGGCTGTGGAATGCAGCCTCGGCGCCAGCTTCGGCGACACTGATCCTCGCCCACGGCGCCGGCGCGCCGATGGACAGTGGCTGGATGAACGACATGGCTGCACGCCTTGCCGATCAAGGCGTCAACGTGGTGCGCTTCGAGTTTGCGTACATGGCGCAACGGCGCGTCGATGGGGGTAAACGCCCACCCAATCCAGCCCCGAAACTGCTGGAATGCTGGCGAGAGGTGTATGCCCAGGTGCGACGCCATGTCAATGGGCCTCTGGCCGTCGGTGGCAAGTCCATGGGCGGACGGATGGCGAGTTTGTTGGCGGATGAGTTGGGCGCTGATGCGCTGGTATGTCTGGGGTATCCGTTTTATGCCGTCGGCAAACCGCAAAAACCTCGGGTTGAGCATCTGGCCGGGCTGAAGACGCGGACGTTGATTGTYCAGGGTGAGCGCGATGCATTGGGCAATCGTGAGGCGGTCGAGGCTTACACCTTGTCACCGAGTATCGAGGTGTTCTGGTTGGTGGCGGGGGATCATGATTTGAAGCCGCTGAAGGCTTCGGGGTTTACGCATGAGCAGCATCTGGCGGCTGCGGCGCAGAAGGTTGCTTCATTCGTTCAGTGAGTTTTGCAGTGCCTGTCCCGACCTGACAGGCAACATGACTTTCAGATCGGCAACAAAAAACCCGGAAGCTTTCGCTGTCCGGGTGATCGTTCCCACGCTCTGCGTGGGAATGAAGCCGGGGACGCTCTGCGTCCCATCAGCGGTTAAACCGCTCCACCAACGAATACTGGGTATTCGCGGTCTTCGTCAGTTCTTCACTCAACAACGCCGAATGATGGGCCTGTTCCGACGTCAGATCCGCCAAATGCGAGATGTTGCTGATGTTGCGGCTGATTTCCTCGGCCACTGCACTTTGCTCTTYGGTCGCCGCCGCTATCTGTGTGGTCATGTCGGTGATGTTGGCCACCGCTTCGCTGATTCCCACCAGCGCCTGATCCGCTTCCAGTACCCGCGCCACGCCTTCTTCTGCCTGACGATGCCCGGCTTCCATGGTTTGTACCGCGGTGCTCGCTGTTTGCTGCAGTTTGGCGATCAGGGCATGGATCTGCCCGGTGGATTCGCTGGTGCGTTGCGCCAGTTGGCGAACTTCGTCTGCCACCACCGCAAAGCCACGGCCCATCTCACCGGCACGGGCCGCTTCGATGGCGGCGTTCAAGGCCAGCAAGTTGGTCTGGTCGGCGATGCCTTTGATCACATCGACCACGCCGCCGATTTCGTCGCTGTCCTTGGCCAGTTGGGTCACGGTCTGGYCGGTTTCACCCACCACCACCGACAGACGCTGAATGGCGTCGCGGGTTTCCCCGGCGATATCACGACCGCGACCGGTCAGACGGTTGGCTTCCTGGGTGGCGTCGGCGGTGCGTTGTACGTGGCTGGCGACTTCCTGAGTGGTCGCGGCCATCTGGTTGACGGCTGTGGCTACTTGTTCGGTTTCGACGCGCTGACGTTCCAGGCCGCTGGAACTGTTGTGCGCCAGGGCGTCGGACTGCTTCGCTTGCTCGCTCAGGTGCTCGGCGGTGTCCTGCAGGCGGGTCAGGCAGGTTTTCAGGCGGGCTTCCTGGCTAAGGATCGACATTTCCAGTTGCGCCTGCGCGCCACGGCTGTCGGTGTACATCTGCGCGATCAGCGGGTCGGACGTGGTTTGTTCGGCCAGGCGCAGCAGGCGCTTGAGCCCGCGTTGTTGCCAGCTCAAGCCCATCAGGCCCAACGGCACCGACAGGCCGGCGGCCAGGGCAAAGCCCCATTGGGACGATAGCGAAGCACCGACCATGAAACTCACCTGACTGACCAAAATGAACGGCAGCCAGTCTTGAAGCACCGGCAACCATTTATCAGTCGATGGAATGGCGGACTTGCCTTGGTTGATGCGTTGGTAAAGTGCTTCGGCACGCTGAATCTGTTCGGCGGTGGGTTTGATTCGCACCGACTCGTAACCGATCACCTGGTTGCCATCGAAAACCGGTGTCACGTAGGCGTTCACCCAATAATGATCACCGTTTTTGCAGCGATTCTTGACGATGCCCATCCATGGCAAGCCTTGTTTCAGCATGCCCCACATATGCGCGAACACCGCCACCGGGACGTCGGGGTGACGGACCAGGTTATGCGGTGCACGGATCAGTTCCTCACGAGAAAAACCGCTGATCTCGACAAACGCGTCGTTGCAGTAGGTGATCACGCCCTTGGCGTCGGTGGTGGAAATCAACCGTTGCTGAGCCGGGAAGGTTCGTTCGCGCTGGGTGATGGGCTGGTTGTTACGCATGGCTATTTCTATCCGCAGGGCTTTGAAAGGTTCTCGGCGGCTTYAGGCATTAGTTGAAATTATTTTTCAATAATCAGCAGTGCATCACAAAACGAACAGGGCCGTTAGCGCGCGAGCATCGGATAAGTGAACAACGCGAAGTGCAACAGATTCAGGCCGAAGTGGGTGGCGATGGCCGCCGCCAAACCGCCGAAGCGATAGGCCAGTCCATAGCCGGCACCGGCCAGGCTTGCCAACAATACCCATTCCCAGCCCGCACCCCAATGGGCCAGCCCGAACAGGAGCGAAGCGATCAGCAGGGCAAGGTATTCGCCATAGGCCAGGTGTTGGAAGCGCCGGGTCAGGCCTCCTTGCAGGTAGCCGCGAAACAGGGCCTCTTCTACTAATGTCACCAGCAGCAGATTGTTGTTTATCCACAGCCACGACTGCTCCGGCCATTTTGGTGACCACTCGACGATCCCCAGCAGCCAGGCTCCGCCGAGCGTGGTGAGCGCCGTCAGGCTGATGGCCAGTGCGATGGTTTTTAATGTCTGTGTCAACGAACGGGGGGCGGCGATCCAAGGGCAAACGAGTAGCAGCCAGAAACCTATCAACGGTTTGTCGAGGTTGAGGTTCATCGAGAACGGCACGGCGTCCTCGGTAAATCGCTCGTTGTCGATCATCCTGGCGTTGTAAAACCCCGGCCACCAATGAAGTGCCAAAGCGAGTGCCAAGAGGATGAACAGGATATGACCGACATAGCGGCCGTAGCGGTAGTGGTGTTGCCGTACGGCAAGACCCGCAAGCAGCAGCAGGATGATTGCAATGCTCGCCTGTGCCGTCAGTTGCCCGTAGCTGATTGCCAGGACATAGCCGGCGGAGAGCAGGGTCAGGTACGGCCAGGGCAGTACGAGCATGGGTCATCCTTGTTGACTGGCGAGGCCACCTTGTGCTGAGCATTTAGACAGAAATGCCCGTGAGTCAGCAATGAAGGATCTGACTTTTTACTCTTATGGTTGTTGTAACTTTTATCAATGGTTGGGTTGAGCATTTCAGGATTGAAAAATCCATACTCACCATGATTTTGTGGACGATAAAAAACCCGTAGGAGCCGGCTTGCCGGCAAAGGGGTCCTCATTGCCGCTGCACGTCGCGCGGCCGCCTTCGCTGGCAAGTCAGCTCCTACAAGTGTCAGGACGCAATCAGCTGCCGCAACACGTAATGCAGGATCCCGCCTGACTTGAAGTATTCCACTTCATTGAGCGTATCGATCCGGCACAACACCTCGATTTTCTCGCGGTTGCCATCTGCACGAGTGATGGCCAGCGTCAGGTTCATCCGTGGCTTCAGCTCAACGCCGGTCAAGCCGAGGATGTCCAGCGTTTCCTTGCCGGTCAAGTTCAGGCTTTTGCGGTTCTGATCCAGTTTGAACTGCAGCGGCAACACGCCCATGCCGACCAGATTCGAGCGGTGAATCCGTTCGAAGCTTTCGGCGATGACGGCTTTCACGCCCAGCAAATTGGTGCCCTTGGCCGCCCAATCACGGCTTGATCCGGTGCCGTATTCCTGGCCGGCGATTACTACCAGCGGTGTGCCCGATGTTTGATAACGCATGGCGGCGTCGTAGATCGGCATTTTCTCCATAGTGGGAATATAGAAGGTGTTGCCGCCTTCTTCGCCGCCGAGCATTTCGTTGCGGATTCGGATATTGGCAAAGGTGCCGCGCATCATCACTTCATGGTTGCCACGACGTGAGCCGTAGGAGTTGAAGTCGCGCGGTTCCACCCCTTTGTCGCGCAAGTACTGGCCGGCCGGGCTGTCGACCTTGATGTTGCCGGCGGGGGAGATGTGGTCGGTGGTCACCGAGTCGCCCAGCAGCGCTAGCACCCTGGCCCCGACGACGTCCTTGACCACGGGGGGCGGACCGCCGATGTCATCGAAGAACGGCGGGTGCTGGATGTAGGTCGAATCGTCTTGCCATACATAAGTCGCCGCTTGCGGCACCTGGATAGCCTGCCATTGTTCGTCGCCGACAAACACTTCGGCGTATTCCTTGTGGAACATCGCGGTGTTGACCTGACTCACCGAGTCGGCGATTTCCTTGCTGCTCGGCCAGATGTCGCGCAAGTACACCGGGTTGCCCTCCTTGTCGTTGCCCAGAGGTTCACTGCTGATGTCGATGCGCACCGTGCCCGCCAGCGCATAGGCGACAACCAGGGGCGGGGAGGCCAGCCAGTTGGTTTTCACCAGCGGATGCACACGGCCTTCAAAATTGCGGTTGCCCGACAAGACCGAGGCAACGGTCAGGTCGGCGGCCTGGATGGCTTTTTCGATGGGTTCCGGCAAAGGCCCGGAGTTGCCGATGCAGGTGGTGCAGCCGTAGCCGACCAAGGCAAAGCCGAGTTCATCAAGGTACTGAGTCAATCCGGCCGCCTTGTAATAGTCGGTCACTACTTTCGAACCGGGTGCCAGCGACGTCTTGACCCAAGGTTTGCGTTTCAGGCCTTTCTCTACAGCCTTTTTCGCCACCAGCCCCGCCGCCATCATCACGCTCGGGTTGGAGGTGTTGGTGCAGGATGTGATAGCGGCAATCACCACTGCGCCGTTTTTCAGGCGATAGGTCTGGCCGCCATGTTCGTAGTCTGCTTCACCGGCCAGATCGGCATTGCCCACCGCGACACCGCCGCCACCCTCGCTTTCGAGGCGGCCTTCTTCCTTGCTGGTGGGTTTGAATTGCAAGTCGATGAAGTCAGAGAACGCCTGCGCGACATTGGGCAGGGAAACGCGATCCTGTGGGCGTTTTGGGCCCGCGAGGCTGGCTTCGACGCTGGTCATGTCCAGTGCGAGGCTGTCGGTAAACACCGGTTCCTTGCCCGGCAAGCGCCACAGACCCTGGGCTTTGGTATAGGCCTCGACCAGTTTCACCACTTCGACCGGCCGGCCGGACAGGCGCAAATACTCCAGCGTCACGTCGTCCACCGGGAAGAAGCCGCAGGTGGCGCCGTATTCCGGGGCCATGTTGGCGATGGTCGCGCGGTCAGCCAGCGGCAGGTCGGCGAGGCCGTCGCCGTAGAACTCGACGAATTTACCGACCACGCCTTTCTTGCGCAGCATTTGCGTGACAGTCAGCACGAGGTCGGTGGCGGTGATGCCTTCCTTGAGTTTGCCGGTGAGTTTGAAGCCGATCACTTCAGGGATCAGCATCGACACCGGCTGACCGAGCATCGCCGCTTCCGCTTCGATCCCGCCGACACCCCAGCCGAGCACGCCAAGGCCGTTGATCATGGTGGTGTGGGAGTCGGTGCCGACCAGAGTGTCGGGAAACGCATAAGTGCGGCCATCCTCGTCTTTGGTCCAGACCGTGCGGCCCAGGTATTCAAGGTTGACCTGATGGCAAATCCCGGTACCCGGCGGCACGACGCTGAAGTTATGGAAGGCGTTCTGGCCCCAGCGCAAGAACGCGTAACGCTCACCGTTGCGCTGCATTTCGATGTCGACGTTCTGCTCAAAAGCCTGGCTGCTGGCGAATTTGTCGACCATCACCGAATGGTCGATCACTAAATCCACCGGGGAGAGCGGGTTGATACGTTGCGGGTCACCACCGGCCTTGGCCATGGCGGCACGCATGGCGGCCAGGTCGACCACGGCAGGAACGCCGGTAAAGTCCTGCATTAATACGCGAGCGGGGCGGTACTGAATCTCTCGGTCGGAGCGACGCTCCTTGAGCCACGCGGCAATCGCCTTGAGGTCGGCGCCGGTAACGGTTTTTTCGTCTTCCCAGCGCAGCAGGTTTTCCAGCAGCACTTTCAACGACATGGGCAATAGGTCGAGATCACCGAGGCTCTTGGCGGCGTCGGGCAGACTGAAATAGTGGTAGGTCTTGTCGTCGACTTGCAGGGTTTTAAGGGTTTTCAGGCTATCGAGGGACGGCATTGAAATGACTCCTTTTGGTCCGCACGGCTACGGACTGGCGGGACAGACAGAGCATTTAACCTAGCTCTGTTTGGGCGTTAAGGCTAATAACTGGACTCTATGGTTAAGTCCAGCGTGGCGAACTCGGCTATCATGCGCCGGTTTTCGTGACAGGCTTTGCTTCAACGCAAGTCTGGGCATCGCGCAGTGGTTGAATGTCTCGCCATCTGCCCAGGAGTAAAAATGAATACCCTCTTTATGCACTGCCGGCCAGGCTTCGAAGGCGAAGTCTGTTCCGAGATAGCCGAACACGCCGCACGCCTGAACGTCGCCGGTTATGCCAAGGCCAAAACTGCCAGCGCCTGTGCTGAATTCATCTGCACCGAAGAAGACGGCGCCGAGCGCCTGATGCGTGGGCAGCGTTTCGCCGACCTGATCTTCCCGCGCCAATGGGCGCGCGGGATCTTCATCGATCTGCCGGAAACCGACCGCATCAGTGTGATCCTCGCGCACATGGCGGACTTTCCGCTGTGCGGCAGCCTGTGGCTGGAGATGGTCGACACCAACGATGGCAAGGAACTGTCGAACTTCTGCAAGAAGTTTGAAGGTCACCTGCGCAAGGCGCTGATGGCCGCCGGCAAACTGGTTGAAGATGCGCACAAGCCGCGTCTGCTGCTGACCTTCAAGAGCGGTCGTGAAGTGTTCATGGGCCTGGCCGAGTCGAATAACTCGGCGATGTGGCCCATGGGCATTCCCCGCCTCAAGTTCCCGCRTGAGGCGCCAAGCCGCTCGACGCTTAAACTGGAAGAGGCATGGCATCACTTCATCCCGCGTGATCAGTGGGACGAGCGTCTGCACAGTGACATGACCGGCGTTGACCTGGGCGCTGCACCCGGCGGCTGGACCTGGCAATTGGTCAATCGCGGCATGCTGGTGACTGCCATCGACAACGGCCCGATGGCCGAAAGCCTGATGGACACGGGTTTGGTGCAACACTTGATGGCTGACGGTTTTACCTTCAAGCCCCGGCAGCCAGTGGACTGGATGGTCTGCGACATCGTCGAGAAGCCAGCGCGTAACGCTGCAATGCTGGAGGAGTGGATTGGCGAGGGCCATTGCCGAGAAGCCGTGGTCAACCTCAAACTGCCGATGAAACAGCGTTACGCCGAAGTGAAGCGTTTGCTGGAACGTATCGCCGATGGCTTCAAGGAGCGTGGCATTCGGGTTGAGATCGGCTGCAAGCAGCTGTATCACGACCGGGAAGAAGTGACGTGCCACCTGCGCCGACTGGACGTGAAAAAACCGAAATCCCGCTGACTTGCGCGGACCAATGTTACTGATCGTTCCCACGCTCTGCGTGGGAATGCATCCCGYGACGCTCCGCGTCACATCCAAAGGCGGAACGCGGAGCGTCCCCGGCGGCATTCCCACGCAGAGCGTGGGAACGATCAGCCACAGTTGAACGAACACCCGGCATCGCCGGCCAGTTTCAGGAGTTAATCATGAGTGAAATGCTTGATACGCCGGTAGRCGGCACCCTCGACGCCACCGGCCTGAACTGCCCGGAACCGGTCATGATGCTGCACCAGCACATCCGTGATCTGGTACCCGGCGGCCTGCTCAAGGTGATCGCGACCGACCCGTCGACCCGTCGCGACATTCCCAAGTTCTGCGTGTTTCTTGACCACGAACTGGTGGCGCAGCACGAAGAGGCGGGCACCTACCTGTACTGGATCCGCAAGAAACTCGTTTAACCGGCCGAATGACTGATGCGGATCTGCTTGCGTGCACTGCGTGCCAGGCGGATCGACAGCATCAGCGCCGCGCAGCTCAAGCCTACGATCAAGCCTTGCCACAGCCCGCTCGGGCCACTTGGCGCGCCGAACCATTCGGTCAGGCCCAACGCGTAACCCACCGGCAAACCAATCCCCCAGTAGGCGAACAGTGTCAGGATCATCGTCACTCGTGTGTCCTGGTAACCGCGCAATGCACCGGCCGCCGTCACCTGAATCGCATCGGAAAACTGGAACAGCGCCGAGTACACGATCAGCATCGCGGCCACTCGAATCACCGTCGGGTCAGCGGTGTAGATCGCGGCAATGTGCTCGCGCAGCACCAGCATCATGCTCGCGGAAATGCAGGCATAAGCCAGTGCCGTCCCCATGCCGACACCGGCGGCAAATCGTGCCTCGCGTGGCTCCTGACGACCGAGTGCCTGGCCGACTCGCACGGTCACGGCCATGCCGAGGGAGTAAGGGATCATGAACACCAGCGAACTGAAGTTCAGGGCAATCTGGTGTCCGGCCACTACGTTGGCACCGAGGCTGCCGATCAACAGGGCGATCACCGCAAAGATGCTCGACTCGGCGAACACTGCGATGCCGATTGGCAGGCCGATGCCCAGCAAACGTTTGATCACCGACCACTGTGGCCAGTCAAAACGGCTGAACAACTGGCTCGATTGGTAAGCCGGCGCCCAGCGTTCCCAGCCGGCCATGCCCAATGCCATCACCCACATCACTATCGCCGTGGCCCAGCCGCAGCCGACACCGCCCATGGCGGGTACGCCGAAGTGGCCATAGATGAAGATGTAATTCAACGGGATGTTCAGCGCCAGCCCGAACAGGCCAAGCACCATCGCCGGACGGGTACGGCCCAGGCCATCGCTGAAACAGCGCAACACATGGTAGAAGGCGACGGCGGGCAAGCCGCTGGCGATGCCGTGCAGGTATTGCATGCACGGGCCGATCAATTCCGGATCGACGTTCATGAAGTGCAGGATTGGCTCGGCGCTAAACAGCATGCCGGTCGCCATCAACCCCACCACCAGGGCCAGCCACAGTGCCTGACGCACTATCGGGCCGATTTCACTGTGGGTGCCGGCGCCAAAACGCTGGGCGACTTTTGGCGTGGTGGCCAGCAAGGTGCCGGTCATCAGCAGAAATACCGGCACCCAGATGGAGTTGCCCAGTGCGACCGCCGCCAGATCGCGAGGCCCGACCCGGCCCGCCATCACCGCATCGACGAAGCCCATGGCGGTAGTGGCCAGTTGCGCGATCATGATTGGCAGCGCCAAGGTGAGCAGGTTTTTCAGCTCAAGGCGCACCCGGGCCGGGCGGGTGAGGGTGGTAGCGGTGGGGCGTTGAGTCACGGAATTCAAAGGCGAAACGTCCAAAGGTGTTAATGCGCAAGGCGACGCATTCTACGCGCTGACGCACTGGTCAGGAAAAGTCCTGTGTTAGGGATTTGTAACCGTATTCCGAACGTTGCGAGATCCCCTGTAGCAGCTGGCGAAGCCTGCGTCCGGCTGCGTAGCTGTCGATTAATTC
>NZ_JBFULH010000095.1:0-14116 GCF_056400445.1 Pseudomonas sp. P5_B2
GACTTCGCGAGCAAGCCCGCTCCCACATTTTGTTCGGTGTCTGATCAGACAAATTGCGCGGCGGCGTAGCCGGAGGCCCAGGCCCACTGGAAGTTGAAACCACCCAAGTGTCCGGTCACGTCGAGCACTTCGCCGATGAAGTACAAACCAGGGCATTTCAGCGATTCCATGGTTTTGGACGACACTTCGTTGGTGTCGACGCCACCCAAGGTGACTTCAGCCGTGCGATAGCCTTCGGTACCCGCCGGTACCACTTTCCAGCTCGCCAGTTTTTCGGCGATATCGGCGATTTCCGCGTGGGTGTACTGCTTCATCGGTTTGGACACGAACCAGTTGTCCGCCAGCAGGTTGGCCATCTTCTTGGTGAAGATTTCCCCCAGCAGGGTTTTCAGCTCGCTGTTCGGGCGTTCGGCTTGCTGCTGTTGCAGCCAGTCATGCGCGTCGTGGTCCGGCATCAGGTTGATCTCGACCGTGTCGCCTGACTCCCAGAACGAAGAAATCTGCAAAATCGCCGGGCCGCTGAGGCCGCGGTGAGTGAACAGGATGTTCTCGCGGAAACTCTGATCGTTACAGCTCACCAGGCAATCCACCGAAGTACCGGACAGCTCGGTGCAAAGTTCTTTCAGCTGATCGGTGATGGTGAACGGCACCAGCCCAGCGCGGGTTGGCAGCAGTTCGTGGCCGAACTGTTTGGCGACCTGGTAACCGAAACCGGTGGCACCCAAGGTCGGAATCGACAGGCCACCTGTTGCGATCACCAAAGACTCACAGGTGATCTGGCCCATCGTGGTGTCGAGCAGGTAACCGCTTTCGAGTTTTTCAATGGTATAAATCGAAGTGTCCAGGTGCAGGCTAGCGCCGACCTGATCGCACTCGTTGAGCAGCATCTCGAGAATGTCGCTGGATTTGTTATCGCAGAACAACTGCCCGAGCTTTTTCTCGTGGTACGGCACACCGTGTTTGGCGACCATGCCGATGAAATCCCACTGGGTGTAGCGCGCCAGTGCGGATTTGCAGAAGTGTTCGTTCTGCGAGAGAAAATTGCCAGGTTCGGTGTACATGTTGGTGAAATTGCAGCGGCCACCGCCCGACATCAGGATTTTCTTGCCGGCCTTGTTCGCATGGTCCAGCAACATCACCTTGCGCCCACGCCCGGCGGCGGTCAGCGCACACATCAACCCTGCGGCGCCAGCGCCAATGATCACGACTTCGGTAGAGCGCAAAACGGTGTCCTCATACAAATTTCATATTCAACGACAAACCAATGTGGGAGCGGGCTTGCTCGCGAAGAGGGACTCTGTCAGTCAGAAGATCGCTTACAAAATACGAACGCGCAGCGAGCGGCCTTTGATCTTGCCGTCATTCAGGCGCTGCAAGGCTTGCTTGGCGATCCCGCGTTCCACGGCCACAAAAGCCTGGAAGTCGAAAATCGCGATCTTGCCCACCTGAGCTCCCGGAATGCCGGCGTCGCCCGTCAGTGCGCCCAGAATGTCGCCCGGACGAACCTTGTCTTTACGGCCAGCGCCGATGCACAGCGTGCTCATCAGCGGCAGTAGCGGACCGCCGCCCTGATTGGTGAGGTTGTCCACCAGGTCCCAGGTCAACGGCGATTGCTGCAGGTGTTCGATAGCTTGGGCGCGCTGCGCTTCGGGCGGTGCGACCAGGCTGATCGCGAGGCCTTTCTCACCCGCACGGCCGGTACGGCCGACACGGTGAATATGGATTTCCGAATCACGGGCCAGTTCGACGTTGATCACCATGTCCAGCGAATCGATGTCCAGACCGCGAGCAGCGACGTCGGTGGCCACCAGTACCGAAGTACTGCGGTTGGCGAACATCGCCAGCACCTGGTCGCGATCACGCTGTTCCAGATCGCCATGCAGACCGACGGCGGAAATGCCTTTGGCGGTCAGGTGGTCGACGGTTTCCTGAACCTGCTGCTTGGTGTAGCAGAAGGCCACGCAGGAGGCCGGGCGGAAGTGGCCGAGGACCTTGGTCACGACGCTCATGCGCTCTTCCGGGGAAATCTCGTAGAAACGCTGTTCGATCTGCGTGTCGTCGTGGAACGCTTCGGCCTTCACTTGCTGCGGGTTGCGCATGAACTTAGACGCAAGCTGCTTGATGCCCGTCGGGTACGTGGCAGAGAACAGCAGTGTCTGGCGGCGTTCCGGGGCCTGCATGATTATTTCTTCGATGGAATCGTAGAAACCCATGTCGAGCATGCGGTCAGCTTCGTCGAGAATCAGCGTGTTCAGGCCGTGCAGTACCAGCGAACCTTTGCGCAGGTGCTGCTGGATGCGCCCCGGCGTGCCGACGATGATGTGTGCGCCATGTTCCAGCGAAGCGATCTGCGGGCCCAGAGATACGCCGCCGCACAGGGTCAGGACCTTGATGTTGTCTTCGGCACGGGCCAGGCGACGGATTTCCTTGGCGACCTGGTCAGCCAGCTCGCGGGTCGGGCAGAGGATCAGTGCCTGGCAACCAAAGTAGCGCGGATTGATCGGGTTCAACAGGCCGATACCGAAGGC
This sequence comes from Pseudomonas sp. P5_B2, assembly GCF_056400445.1. Lineage (NCBI taxonomy): Bacteria > Pseudomonadati > Pseudomonadota > Gammaproteobacteria > Pseudomonadales > Pseudomonadaceae > Pseudomonas > Pseudomonas sp. P5_B2. Next base: position 2,529 of record NZ_JBFULH010000095.1, read on the forward strand.
GGCGGTCTTGCCGCTGCCGGTCTTGGCCTGGGCGATCAGGTCCATCCCCTTGAGGATCACCGGCAAGCTTTGCGCCTGGATCGGCGTCATCTGGGCATAACCGAGGGAGTCGAGGTTAGCCAGCATGGCGGCGGACAGAGGCAAAGTATTAAAAGCGGTGGCGATGGTGGTCACGGGACTGGCCTGCAAAACAAAATGTCGCGCAGTGTATCAGTCTGGCCCTCTCTACCTGCAACTTCTGGACGAATAGCCTGTAGATACCGTCTTGAACTTCACCGGGCAATCGCGTTTTGTCAGACATATCCCAGACGCAGCCTCGCGTTGCTCGTCAGCTGCTACGGGGAGGGTGGTGAGTCAGAACTGGTTGAGGGGATTTGTAGCAGCTGCCGAGCAGCGTGAGGCTGCGTCGGGCTGCGAAGCGGCCCCCCGAGGGCGGGTCCTACGGACACGCAACGCAGCCTCGTGCCTCGGCAGCTGCTACAGGTCAGTGTTCTATATCGTGCTCGCGGGTGACCGTCCGTCGGCCATCCGTTGGTGAGAGTTGCGAGAAGATGGCTGCGGCCAGCATTGCCATGATTCCGACCGTCACAAACGTCAGTTGGAACGCGCCCAGAACCGTCTGCACGCCATCGTTTCCGATCTCTGCGGTAAAGCCACCGAGCAATGCGCCGGCACACGCAACCCCCAGGCTCAGGGACAATTGCGCCACTACCGACAACAGGCTGTTGCCGCTGCTGGCGCTGGCGTCGTCGAGGTCGATCAGGGTGACGGTGTTCATCGCGGTGAATTGCAGGGAGTTGATCGCTCCTAGAATCGCTAGCAGGCACAGCAGCAGCCAGTACGGTGTCTGTTCGCTGACCAGGCCCATGCTCGCCAGCATGATGCCCAGCGCCAGGGTGTTGCCGGTGAGCACGATGCGATAGCCCAGACGCTCGATCAGCGGTCGCGCCACCCACTTGGCGATCATCGCCGCCGCGGCCAGCGGCAGCATGCTCATCCCGGCCTGTGACGGCGAATACCCCAGCGCCACTTGCAGCAGCAATGGCACGAGGAAGGGCAGGGCTCCGCTGCCGAGCCGGGCGAACAGGTTACCGAGGATGCCCACGGCAAAGGTCCGGGTCTTGAACAGTGACGGTGCGAACAACGGGTTTTCAATATGCCCGGCACGTAACCAGTACGCCGCGAGGCAGGCCAAGCCGGCGAACAGCAGCAGCATCACTCGCAGATGGGGCAGGTGCAACTCGCCCAGGCCTTCCATGGCGACGGTGATCAGAATCATCGCCGCGCCGAACAACAGGAACCCCAGGCTATCGAAACGCGTGCGCTCGGTGCCGCGCAGGTCCGGTATGAATTTCCACACGGCGTAGCAACCGACCAGCCCGACGGGAAGGTTGATCAGGAAGATCCAGTGCCAGGTCAGGTACTCGACCATCCAGCCGCCCATGGTCGGGCCGATCAGGGGGCCGAGCAGCCCGGGAATGGTGATGAAGCCCATGATCCGCACCAGATCCGATCGCGGGTAGGCGCGCAGCACCACGAGGCGCCCGACCGGCAACATCAAGGCGCCGCCCAGGCCCTGAATCACCCGGGCGCCGATCAGTAGGCTCAGGCTGCTCGACAAAGCGCAGAGTAACGAGCCGAGGCTGAACAGAAGAATCGCGCTGAAGAAGATTTTCTTGGTGCCGAACCGATCGGCGATCCAGCCGGAGGCGGGGATCAGCAAGGCGACGGTGAGCATGTAGGCGATGATCACGCCCTGCATGCGCAACGGATCTTCCGCCAAGTCCCGGGCCATGGCCGGCAGTGCGGTGTTGAGGATGGTGCCGTCGAGGGACTGCATGAAAAAAGCGATGGCGACGACCCACGGTATCCAACGGGCGGTGACAGCGTCGAGAGGCAGGCGGTTGGGCATGGGACCTCTTGCAGATTGGAGTTGATCGTTCCCATGCTCTGCGTGGGAATGCCTCAATGGACGCTCCGCGTCCGCTTCGGCAGGGACGCGGTGCGTCCCAGGCTGCATTCCCACGCGGAGCGTGGGAACGATCTGGGTCAGAGGGTCAGCGTGAGTTTGCTGATGAGCGCACCCGGCAATAACGCCGAAGCCGTCGCCCGCTGACTGTAGGTACTCGCCGACAGCAACAACTCCCGCTCCTCGGTCAACGCCTCCAACTGCGAACCGAGCAAGCTGTAGGCACTGTCATCAAAGCGCATGGTGCTGACCGGCGCCTGAATCTCGCCGTTCTCGACCCAGAAGGTCGCAAACCGCGTCATCCCGGTCATGCGTGCCCCCGGTTGGTCGGAGTAGTTCAAGTACCACAGATTGCTGATGTACAAACCCGTGTCCAGTTGCTTGAGGATCTCGGCTTCAGGCAAGGTCCCGGCCGCCATGTTCAATGCACTTGGCATTTCACCGCCGCCCGCCCCGTTGGCGCTCAAGCCGTATTCCGCAGCGCTGCGCGAGCTGACCATTTGTGCGCCGGCCCGGCCTTCGACGATCAAGCCCAGATCACTGCGTGGATAGCCTTCGCCGGAGAATGCCGGGCTCAAGGAACCACTGACCTTTTCATCAATGGACACCTGCGGGCTGAACGCACTGTCCCCTGCATAAAGTTTTTGCAGCGGGCTGGTTTTGCTGGCAATCGACTGCGCTGAAAACCCGCCCCAGCCGAGCATGCCCATGATTTCTTCAAGGGCTGCCGGTGCGAGGTAGGCGCGATACTGACCCGGTGCCAAGGTGCGCAACGGCCGACCGAGAAACGCCAACTGTTCACGCGCCAGAGCGAAGCGCTTGGCAAACCCTTCGCTGCTCCAGTCATGCCCGGCGTAGCTGGCCTTCACTGCCTGGCCATTGTCGTGGAACAGGCTGAAGTCGAAGTTGAAGCTGTTGGCTTGATGCCAGCCAAACGCACCCGAGGAACTGGCGAAACCACGACTGATCGGGCCTGCCGCGTAGAAACCCACCAGGTCGAGGCCTTCGGCGGCCTGAGTGATTTCAGCGACCACGTGCTCGGTGTCCGGCAGCGGATGCTCCTGCACATTTTTGCTCTGCCAGCCGTTGTGGTTGAGCAGCAAGTACGGATCCTGCGGCAGCAACGGCAGCGTCTCGCGCAATTGTTGCAGGCCTTCGGCCAGGCGCTGCACGTCGACTTCCGGGTCACCGGCCAGCGTGATGTCGAGGTCGGCATGCCGGCCATCGTTGATCAGTTTGAAACCGACGCTCGCCTGCTGCACCTGTCCCGCCTGGCGCACCTTGGCGTGGTTGAAACGCACGAAGGCCGACGACTCGGCGGCGTAGCTGAGGTTGAACTGTTCCGGCTCGCGAATCGCCTCGCGCAGCCAGTTGACCAAGGCCTTGAACGACTCAGCCTGACTTTTTGAAGTGCTCATCAGGCGTCTCCCCCAAACACATCCACATTGCTGAATACACAGGCCGGCGACGCGTGACCAACGCGGATCACCTGATTCGGTTCGCCCTTGCCGCAATTTGGCGTGCCCAGGACCTTGACAGTATCGGCGTCACCGACGGCGCTAAGGCTTTTCCAGAATTGCGCGGAAATCGCCCGGTAGTTGGGGTTTTTCACCACGCCTTTGAGTTCACCGTTTTCAATCAACTGCGCCCATTCACAGCCGAACTGGAACTTGTTTCGCGCATCGTCGATAGACCACGAACGGTTGGTCGACATCATGATGCCGTGCTCGATGTTGCCAATCAGTTGCTCCAGCGGTTGATCGCCGGGCTCGATGTTGAGGTTGGCCATGCGGTCGATCGGTGGTCGGTTCCAGCCGCACGCGCGGCTGTTGGCGACACCGTTCATGCCAGCGCGGAATTGCGAGAGCGCGCCGCCCAATGGGCGCAGCAACAAACCTTCCTTGATCAGGAATTGCTTGCTGGCAGCGGTGCCGTCGTCGTCATGGCTGTAGCTGGCGAGCTGCTCGGGGATGTCCGGGTCGAATGTCACGTTGAGCAGCTTCGAGCCGTATTGCAGGTGGCCGAAGTCTTCTGCCTTGACGAAACTGGTGCCGGCGTAATTGCGCTCATCGCCGAGGATGCGGTCCAGTTCCAGCGGGTGACCGATGGACTCGTGGATCTGCAGCATCATCTGGTCGGGCATCAGCAGCAGGTCGCGCGGGCCTTGGGGTGTGTTCGGCGCCAGCAGCAATTGCAGCGCCTGATCGGCGACTTGTGGGCCGGCACCCATCAGGCCACAACGGCTGATCACATCCGCGCCGCCCTGCTGGCCGAAGTTCTCGCGGCCGAGGCTGCGGGTCTGGCTGTCGCTGCCGTCGTAGGCGGTGACGTCGAGGCCCGGATAGACGAAACGTTGGGCCTGGCGCAATTCGGCGCCGGCGCTGTTGAGGTAGATCTGCTCGACGTTGGTGATGCCGATGCTGACCTGCCAGTTCACCAGCCGCTCGTCCTTGGGCACGGACGCGGATTCGGCGCCGAGCAATTGGTAGCAATCGCTGAGGGACGGGAAGGGCTGGTCGAGGTTCGGCGAAAAATAGTCGGCGCGGTCGCTGGAGACCGCTTGCTCGCGCAGGTCGAGCAGTGCGTGGGGCTTGAGTCGGCGGGCTTGTTGCTCGGCGCGGTCCAGTGCCGATTGCAGGCCTTGTTGCGACAGGTCGTTGGTAGCGGCGTAGGCTTCGACACCGTTGACGCGCACAGTCAGCATCGCGCCTTCGTCACGGCTCAGGCTTGGAGGTTCGGCGACGTTCTTACGCACCGACAGGTACTGGCCGGACTCGCGCACATAACGCAGCGAAAAGAATTCAGCGCCCGTGCGCAAGGCAGCGAAGCGCTGCTTGAGCTGGGGGTGGAAATCGAACATTCGAGAACCTCCTTGGTATGGAGTGGCGGTGTTGCGGTGCTGCGAGGGGGGTGAAACGTTTGCGTGGCGCTAGATTAGGCCTGCGCGGGGGGTAGGATCAAGCTTGGATCGGTGTAGGAAAACTTTACCGGGAGAGGTGTGGTGTTATGGCGTGCCCCTTCGCGAGCAAGCCCGCTCCCACATTTGACCGCGTCGTTATCTGGCGACTCGGTCAAATGTGGGAGCGGGCTTGCTCGCGAAGGCAGCACCGCGGTGTAACTGTCTTACTGCGCGGTCAGGCTCACATCCCGCATCGCCTTACCCCGCACCGGTGCATCACCGGCCACGAAGTAGACTGCCTTGCTGCGTGGCAGCGGCTGGCGACCACGAATCTTGTCGGCGATTTTCTCGGCGATCATGATCGTTGGCGCGTTCAGGTTGCCGGTGGTGATGATCGGCATGATCGAGGCATCGACTACCCGCAGACCCTGCATGCCGTGCACACGACCTTCGCCATCAACCACGGCCATCTCGTCAGTACCCATCTTGCACGAGCAGGACGGGTGGAACGCGGTTTCGGCGTGTTCGCGGATGAACTTGTCGAGTTGCTCATCGGTTTGCACGTCGATGCCGGGGCTGATTTCACGGCCACGGAAAGCGTCCAGTGCCGGTTGCTGCATGATTTCACGGGTCAGGCGGATGCCATCGCGGAATTCCTGCCAGTCCTGCTCGGTGGCCATGTAATTGAACAGGATGCTCGGGTATTCGCGCGGGTCTTTCGACTTGGCTTGAATACGACCACGGCTTGGCGAACGCATGGAACCCATGTGCGCCTGGAAACCGTGCTCTTTCACACCGTTGCTGCCGTTGTAGTTAATTGCGACCGGCAGGAAGTGGTACTGGATGTTCGGCCAATCGAATTCCGGACGGGTGCGGATGAAACCACCGGCTTCGAACTGGTTGCTGGCGCCGATGCCGGTGCCGTTGAACAGCCACTCGGCACCGATGGCTGGCTGGTTGTACCAGAGCAGCGACGGGTACAGCGAAACCGGTTGGGTGCAGGCGTATTGCAGGTACAGCTCAAGGTGATCCTGCAGGTTTTCGCCGACGCCTGGCAGGTCGTGGACCACCGGGATGTCGAGCTTGTTCAGCAGTTCGGCCGGGCCGACACCGGAGCGTTGCAGGATCTGCGGCGACGCGATGGCGCCGGAGCACAGCAGCACTTCTTTGCGGGCGCGGGCCTCAACGCGCTCTTCAGCGGCGCCGATCAGGTAACGCACGCCGACCGCACGCTTGCCTTCGAACAGGATCTTGTCGGTCAGGGCGTGGGTGACGATGGTCAGGGTCGAACGCTTTTTGGCAACGTCCAGGTAACCACGTGCGGTGCTGGCGCGACGGCCCTTCGGCGTCACGGTACGGTCCATCGGGCCGAAGCCTTCTTGCTGGTAGCCGTTGAGGTCTTCAGTGCGCGGGTAACCGGCTTGCACGCCTGCTTCAACCATGGCGTGGAACAGCGGGTTGTTGCCGGCTTTGGGCGTGGTCACGCTGACCGGGCCGTCGCCACCGTGGTAATCGTTCGGGCCGATGTCGCGGGTTTCGGCTTTGCGGAAATACGGCAGGCAGTTCAGGTAATCCCAGTCTTCCAGACCTGGCAGTTTGGCCCAGTTGTCGTAGTCCATCGCGTTGCCACGGATGTAGCACATGCCGTTGATCAGCGAAGAACCACCCAGGCCCTTGCCGCGACCGCATTCCATCCGGCGACCGTCCATGTGCGGCTCTGGATCGGTTTCGTAGGCCCAGTTGTAGCGACGGCCTTGCAGCGGGAACGCCAGGGCCGCCGGCATTTGCGTGCGGAAATCGAAACGGTAGTCCGGGCCGCCTGCTTCGAGCAGCAGGACGGTGACGCCTTCGTCTTCAGTCAGACGGGTCGCCAGGGTGTTACCGGCCGAGCCGGCACCGATGATGATGTAATCGAATTCTTGGGACATTGAATGCACCCTCTTTGAAGTTGGTCAGGTCGCCTGTAGCAGCTGCCGAGGTACGAGGCTGCGTTGGGTCGCGCAGCGGCCCCAGAGGGCGGTCCTGCGGACACGCAACGCAGCCTCGTGCCTCGACGGCTGCTACAGGGTTTTCAGCGTCTGCTTAGAAAACCGAGGCGTAATCGCCCAGTTCGACCTGTACCGATTTGATGCGGGTGAAGTTGTTCAGCGAGCTGATCCCGTTCTCACGGCCCACACCCGACTGCTTGTAACCGCCAACCGGCATCTTCGCGTCAGACTCGCCCCAGGCGTTGATCCAGCAGATACCGGCTTCCAGTTGATGAATCACGCGGTGAGCGCGGTTCAGGTCCTTGGTGACGACGCCAGCGGCCAGGCCGAAGTCGGTGTCGTTGGCGCGGCGGATCACTTCTTCTTCGGTTTCGTAAGTCAGGATGCTCATCACCGGGCCGAAGATTTCTTCGCGAACGATGGTCATATCGTCGGTGCAGTCGGTGAACACGGTCGGGGCCACGAATGCGCCTTTGGCGAATTCGCCGTCAGTCAGACGGTTGCCGCCGCACAGCACGCGAGCGCCTTCTTCCTTACCTTTGGCGATGTAACCCAGCACGCTTTCCATGTGGGCGAAGCTGACCAGCGGGCCAAAATTGGTGTTTTCGTCTTCCGGGTTGCCGACGCGGATGCGCGCAACGCGTTCAACGATCTTGGCTTCGAAGGCGGCTTTGAGGTGGCTCGGTACGAACACGCGAGTGCCGTTGGTGCAGACCTGACCAGAGCTGTAGAAGTTGGCCATCATCGCTGTGTCGGCGGCGCGATCGAGGTCGGCGTCGTCGAAAATGATCAGCGGGGATTTGCCGCCCAGTTCCATGGTCACGTCTTTCAGCGACGAAGCCGAAGCGCTGGCCATGACCTTCTTGCCGGTGTCGGTGCCGCCGGTGAAAGAGATTTTTTCGATGCGTGGGTGTTCGGTCAACCAGGTGCCGACTTCACGGCCGCTGCCGGTCAGTACGTTGAACACACCAGCTGGCAGGCCGGCTTCGGTGTAGATCTCGGCCAGTTTCAGGGTCGTCAGGGAAGTGACTTCGCTTGGCTTGAAGATCATCGCGTTACCGGCCGCCAGGGCCGGTGCGGATTTCCACAGGGCGATCTGGATAGGGTAGTTCCACGCGCCGATACCGGCCACGACGCCCAGCGGCTCGCGACGGGTGTAGACGAACGACGTGGTGCGCAGCGGAATCTGTTCGCCTTCGATGGCGGGTACCAGGCCGGCGTAGTATTCCAGCACGTCAGCGCCAGTGACGATGTCGACGTAACGGGTTTCGGAGTACGACTTGCCGGTGTCCAGGGTTTCCAGGGCGGCCAGTTCATCGTTGCGCTCGCGCAGGATGTCGACGGCACGACGCAGGATGCGCGAACGCTCCATGGCGGTCATTGCAGCCCAGATTTTCTGGCCCTTTTCGGCACTGACCACTGCACGCTCAACATCTTCCTTTGTCGCGCGTTGTACTTTTGCGAGGACTTCACCGTTAGCCGGGTTGATGGCTTCGAAAGTGGCGTCGCTGCTGGCGTCACTGTAGCCGCCATCGATGTAGAGTTTTTGCAGTTCGAAACGGGCCATAAAGTCCTCGCAAGAGCATAAGTGGGTTGGCGGTAACCACTGGACGTGCCGTGAAGCATTGGCGACGCTGGCCAGTGGCGGTTCGGGGGTTGAGCGTTTATGTGTGCTCTAACTCACCCGCTTGGCCAGTTGTATATCCATGTATTCGTAAGCGATCTGTTGCGCCTGCCCGGTGTCGAAAGCGTCTCCCGACAACGCGCCGCGTAACCACAAACCGTCAATGAGGGCTGCCAGGCCACGGGCTGCACTGCGCGCATCATCAAGCGGCAATACACGGCGGAACTGGCAGCACAGGTTGGAATACAGACGGTGATCGTTGATCCGCTGCAACCTGTGCAAAGACGGCTGGTGCATGCTGGTGGCCCAGAAGGCCAGCCAGGTTTTCATTGCCGGGCCATTGACCTGGCTGGCGTCGAAGTTGCCTTCGATGATCACCTGCAGATGCGCCCGCGGGCTCTCATCTGTCAGCGCCAGTCGGCGCGCGGTGACGTTCTCGCTGAGGACGGTCATCAGGTACCCCATGGTGGCGGCAATCAGGCCATTCTTGTCCTGAAAGTAGTGACTGATGATGCCGTTCGAGACACCGGCCAAACGGGCGATCAGCGCAATGCTGGCGTCCCCCATGCCGACCTGATCGACGGCCAGCAATGTGGCTTCGATCAATTGTTGGCGGCGGATGGGTTGCATACCGACCTTGGGCATCTTGCACATCTCCTTAGGCCTTCCGGTGGACGTCAAGCGGCTACCGGATCGAGGGCCAGTCTATTTTGTTTTGATTGAACGTTCAATCAACAAAGAATAAGATCTGCGACAATTCGTCGCTGCTTACAGATTTTTCCTACGCGTAAATGGCGATAAACCGACATCCAAAAATGCTCGAAACCTATACGCGCAGGCGTTCCACGGGTTTCGGGCTTTTTTCGGGGTGTCTTTATATCACCCACTGGTCGGCTGCCCACTAACCGATTGGTCGGGTATCGCGTTGCCTTGTGTTCTTCTCTCGCACTGCCTGGAGCTTCTGTGCCATGAGTTCTGCATCTCTAATAAAGACCCCACCCGATAAGGTGACGGTCAACGGTTGGGTGTTCTACACCTCTACCGCGTTGATTCTGTTGCTGACCGCCATTCTGATCATCGCCCCACAAGAGGCTGGCAGATTGCTTGGTATAGCTCAGGCCTGGTTATCCCGCAGCTTCGGCTGGTACTACATGGTAGTGATCGCCGCTTACCTGGTGTTCGTGGTGGGCCTGGCGTTTTCCTCCTACGGCAAGCTCAAGCTGGGCAGCAAGGACGATACCCCGGACTTCAGCTACGGCGCCTGGGCGGGGATGTTGTTCTCCTCGGGTATAGGCATCTCGCTGTTGTACTTTGGGGCCTCCGAGCCGCTGGACCACTACTTCAACCCGCCGGAAGGCGTGGCCGCCAGCAACATGGCGGCGCGTCAGGCCGTTCAGTTGACGTTCCTGCACTGGGGCCTGCATGGCTGGGCGATTTACGCCTTGGTCGGCTTGGCCGTTGCCTACTTTGCTTACCGTCATAACCAGCCGCTGGCGCTGCGTTCGGCGTTGTATCCGTTGGTGGGCGAACGCTGGGTCAAAGGCGCAGCTGGTCATGCGGTGGACGGCTTTGGCATGTTCGTGACCCTGCTGGGGCTGGTGACGAACCTCGGGATTGGTTCGTTGCAAGTGTCTTCGGGCCTGGAAAACCTGTTTGGCATGGAGCACAGCAACACCAACCTGCTGATCGTGATCATCGTGATGAGCACCGTGGCGACCATCGCCGCCGTGTCCGGTGTGGAAAACGGCATTCGTCGTCTGTCCAACCTGAACATCGTGCTGTTCAGCGGTTTGCTGATTTTCGTCCTGCTATTCGGCCCGACCCTGCACCTGCTCAACGGTTTCGTGCAGAACATCGGTGACTACCTGAACGGCGTGGTCCTGAAAACCTTCGACCTCTATGTGTACGAAGGCGACAGTGAGAAGTCCGACCGCTGGTTGGGCCTGTGGACGCTGTTCTACTGGGCGTGGTGGATTTCCTGGGCGCCATTCGTGGGCATGTTCATCGCGCGTATTTCCCGTGGTCGCACGGTGCGTGAACTGGTGGCCGGCGTGYTGCTTATCCCGTTGGGTTTCACCCTGGCATGGCTGTCGATCTTCGGTAACTCGGCCCTGGACCTGGTGATGAACCACGGTGCGGTGGAGCTCGGGAAGACGGCGCTCGAACAGCCGTCCATGGCGATCTACCAGTTGCTGGAACACTACCCGGCGTCGAAAGTGGTGATCGGCGTGTCGATCTTTGTCGGTTTCGTGCTGTTCCTGACCCCGGCGGATTCCGGCGCGGTGATGATGGCCAACCTTTCGTGCAAGGGCGGCAACGTCGACGAAGATGCGCCGCACTGGCTGCGGATCTTCTGGTCGGCGGTAATCACCCTGGTGACCATCGGTCTGCTGTTCGCCGGTAACTTCGAAGCCATGCAAACCATGGTGGTGCTGGCCGGTCTGCCGTTCTCGGTGGTGCTGGTGTTCTTCATGTTCGGCTTGCACAAGGCCATGCGCCAGGACGTGCAGATCGAACAGGAGCAAGCGGAATTGGCCGCACGCGGTCGTCGTGGTTTCAGCGAGCGTTTGACTCAGTTGGACTTGCAGCCGAACCAGTCGATCGTGCAGCGCTTCATGGACAAGCAAGTCAGCCCGGCGCTGGAAACTGCGACGGTGCAATTGCGTGCTCAAGGGCTGGATGTGCAGACGTTGCTGGGCAAGTCCAAACGCTGCATGGGCGTGCGGATCGAGATGGAAGAGGGCAACCCTTTTGTCTACGAAGTGAGCCTGGACGGCTATCTGGCGGGGGCGAGCGACACGGTGTCGGCTGAAAGTGCTGATGAGCCGCGTGCACGCTACTACCGCGCCGAGGTGTACCTGCACAATGGTAGCCAGGATTACGACTTGATGGGCTTCACCCAGGATCAGATCACCCGTGACGTGCTCGATCAGTTTGAAAGCCATCGGCAACTCCTTGGCCGGGTCTATAGCTGAGTTGTAAGCGACGCGGTGTTTCAGTCTGAAGCACCGCGTCGGCATCATCGCCAGCAGGCTGGCTCCCACATTGGAATGCATTCCCTTGTGTGAGCCAGCCTGCTGGCGATGGGACCTTCAACTTCAACACGGC
>NZ_JBFULH010000096.1:0-12790 GCF_056400445.1 Pseudomonas sp. P5_B2
CAGTTGAGCCCCGTAGAACGCTTCGAAATCCTCACCAAAACACGCGAAATAGTGCCGGGCCAGTTCACGGCGATGGGCGGTGATTGCTCCGATATGAGCAAATTGCCCAAGACCGATGGCTGCCGCGACGTCGGTCATGTTGAACTTACCGCCCAGCACGTCGACATCCAGACCATCGAAGCCGCTGCGGGTGACGCCCTGCAAACGGTACTTCTGCGCCAGTCGCACTTCCTCTTCATTGTTCAGCACCAAACAGCCGCCCTCAGAAGAGGTGATGTTTTTGTTTGCCTGGAAACTGAAGGACACGAAATCACCGGTCGAGCCAATGCTCTGACCGCTCCAGCTCGAACCCAAGGCTTGTGCGGCGTCTTCGACTATCCGCAATCCGTGTTTTTTGGCGATCGCATACAACCGGTTCATGTCCAGCGGCAAACCGGCGAGGTACACCGGAATGATCGCTTTGGTCCGCGGGGTGATTGCCGCTTCCAACTGATCCAAGTCGATGTTGCGGGTAATCGGGTCAATGTCGGCAAACACCGGGGTGGCGCCGACTTCCAGAATGACGTTGGCCGTGGCCACCCAGGAAATCGGCGTGGTGATCACTTCATCGCCTGGCCCGATCCCGGCAACGCGCAAGGCGATTTCCATGGTGCAGGTGCCGGAATTGAAGGTGAGCACCGGACGCCCGCCAAAATACGCCGAGAGTTGTTGCTCAAAGGCCTGGACCTTCGGGCCGCTGGTGATCCAGCCCGAGCGCAACACGTCGCCGACTGCTGCAATCGTGGCTTCATCGATGGTGGGTTTCGAGAACGGGAGGAAAGGCAGTTGGCTCATAAATACAGGCACCTGATCAGCGGACATAGGGCAGATGTCGAGCATGATGTCCGCAATGGCCGTCGGCGCCAAGCCATCCCCTCGGATATCGGCTGCTATGCTGGTTTGACCGTGTTGCATCGACGCTGAGCGCCATCCAAGAGAGAGCCCGTCATGTCCCAGTTGCCGTCCTTGAGCCAGTTACGCGATCCCAATGCCTTTCTGCGCCGCCATCTCGGGCCTGATGCCGCCGAGCAGCAGGCGATGCTCGACAGCCTCGGCCTCGGCAGCCGAGTGGAACTGATCGAGCAAACGGTGCCGCCAGGAATCCGGCTGAACCGCGCACTCGACCTGCCGCCCGCCCTCGATGAACAAGCCGCACTGGCCAAACTGCGCGGCTACGCCGAGCAAAACCAGGTATGGACCAGCCTGATCGGCATGGGCTACCACGGCACCCTGACGCCGAACGTCATTGTGCGCAACGTGCTGGAAAATCCCGGTTGGTACACCGCGTATACGCCTTATCAGCCAGAGATTGCCCAAGGGCGGCTCGAAGCGTTGCTGAACTTCCAACAGCTGACTATCGACCTTACCGGCCTGGAACTGGCCAACGCTTCACTGCTGGATGAGGCCACGGCAGCGGCGGAAGCCATGGCGCTGGCCAAGCGTGTCGCCAAGTCCAAAAGCAATCTGTTTTTCGTCGACGAACACTGTCATCCGCAGACCATTTCAGTGGTGCAGACACGGGCCGAAGGGTTCGGGTTCGAGCTGATCATCGACTCAGTGGATAACTTGAAACAACACCAGGTGTTCGGTGCCCTGCTGCAATACCCCGATACCCACGGCGAGATCTGTGATCTTCGGCCCTTGATCGATCATCTGCACGCGCAGCAAGCGCTGGCGTGTGTCGCCACTGACCTGTTGAGTCTGTTGTTGCTGACGCCGCCGGGGGAATTGGGTGCCGATGTGGTCTTCGGCTCATCCCAGCGTTTTGGCGTGCCCATGGGCTACGGCGGGCCGCATGCGGCGTTTTTTGCCAGCCGCGATGAGTACAAGCGGGCGATTCCGGGGCGGATCATCGGCGTGTCAAAAGATGCCCGCGGCAATGTTGCCTTGCGCATGGCCCTGCAAACCCGCGAGCAACACATTCGACGGGAAAAGGCCAACTCGAACATTTGCACCGCTCAAGTGCTGCTGGCCAACATCGCCAGTTTCTATGCGGTCTATCACGGCCCTGAAGGGCTCAAGCGCATTGCCCAGCGAGTGCACCGCTTGACCTGCATCCTCGCCGCCGGCCTTGAGCGTCGTGGCGTCAGTCGCCTCAACAAACACTTCTTCGACACACTGACCCTGGAGGTCGGTGGCACCCAGTCCGCGATCATCGAAAGCGCTCAAGCGGCGCAGATCAATTTACGGATTCTGGGGCGAGGGCAGTTGGGGTTGAGCCTCGACGAAACCTCTGACGAAACCACCGTCGCAAAGTTGTTCGATGTGTTCCTCGGGGCCAATCATGGCCTGAATATCGACGAACTGGACGCCGAAACGCTGGCTTCCGGCATTCCTGACGGGCTGTTGCGCACCTCACCTTATCTGCGCCACCCCGTGTTCAATGCGCACCACAGCGAAACCGAGATGCTGCGCTACCTCAAGCAGTTGGAGAACAAGGACCTTGCCCTCAACCAGTCCATGATCCCGCTGGGCTCCTGCACCATGAAGCTCAATGCCAYCAGCGAGATGATTCCCATCACCTGGCCGCAGTTCGCCAACCTGCACCCGTTTGTGCCGAAGGAACAGGCCGTGGGTTATTCGCTGATGATCGAGGAACTGGAACGCTGGCTCTGCGCGATCACCGGTTTCGATGCGATTTGCATGCAACCCAACTCCGGCGCCCAAGGTGAATACGCCGGGTTGCTGGCGATCCGTAAATACCACGAGAGCCGTCATCAAGGAGAGCGAGATCTTTGCCTGATTCCCTCTTCGGCCCACGGCACCAACCCGGCCTCGGCACAGATGGCCGGGATGCGCGTGGTCATTGTCGAGTGCGACGACGCAGGCAACGTCGATCTGGATGACCTCAAGCAAAAAGCCTCGGAGGCAGGAGACAAACTTGCCTGCCTGATGGCGACGTATCCGTCGACACACGGCGTCTACGAGGAAGGCATCAGCGAGATCTGTGAAGTTATCCACAGTCACGGTGGTCAGGTGTACATGGATGGCGCCAACCTCAACGCCCAGGTCGGACTGGCACGACCGGCGGATATTGGCGCCGACGTGTCACACATGAACCTGCACAAAACGTTTTGCATCCCCCATGGCGGCGGTGGGCCGGGCATGGGGCCGATTGGTGTGCGGGCGCACTTGGCGCCGTTCGTGGCCAATCACCCGGTGGTGCCCATCGACGGCCCTTTGCCACAGAACGGCGCAGTGAGCGCGGCGCCTTGGGGGAGCGCAAGCATTTTGCCTATCAGCTGGATGTACATTGCGATGATGGGGCCGCAACTGGCGGATGCCAGCGAAGTGGCGATCCTCGCCGCGAACTACCTGGCGCAGCATTTATCCGGAGCATTCCCTGTGCTGTACAGCGGGCGCAATGACCGAGTGGCTCACGAATGCATCCTTGACCTGCGGCCGCTGAAAGCGCTGACCGGTATCAGTGAAGAAGACGTTGCCAAGCGCCTGATGGATTATGGTTTCCATGCGCCGACCATGTCGTTTCCCGTACCGGGGACCTTGATGGTCGAACCGACCGAAAGTGAATCGAAGGCCGAGCTGGACCGGTTTATCGGGGCAATGCTGAGTATCCGGGCGGAAATCAGCGAGGTGGAAAATGGCAACTGGCCGGCCGAGGACAACCCGTTGAAGCGTTCGCCACACACCTTGGCGGACATCACCGGGGTATGGGAGCGGTCGTACAGTATTGAGCAGGCGGTCACACCGGATGCGCACACCAAACAGCACAAATACTGGCCGGTGGTGAACCGGGTCGATAACGTCTATGGCGATAGAAACCTGTTTTGCGCCTGTGTCCCGGTCGACGATTACCGCTGAAATCTCGCCGCACACCTAACCCCTTTGGGAGCGAGCTTGCTCGCGATAGCGGTTCATCAGTAGACATCTCAGTGACTGTTACACCGCTATCGCGAGCARGCTCGCTCCCACAGGGGATTCGTGTTCGGGCAAAAAAAATGCCGCTCAGTTGAGCGGCATTTTTGTATCGATGGACTTATTCCGAAGCGACGGTATTCTTCGCCAGAATCGCATTCGCCAGTTGCATGTCCGTGGCCTGCAAGCCCGGGTTGTCGGCGCGGACTTTCTGCATTGCCGCTTCCAGGTAAGGGCCGCGAATGCCGCCGTCACTGGCGACGAAGCTGCTGGCATCGTCCTGGGCGGCGATGACCATTTTGTTGTCCTTGGACGTCAGGTAGGTCGAGGCGGTGGTTGCACCAGAGGTGAGGACATTTTGCCAAAAGCTATCATCGGCCATCGCGCTACCGACTGAAAGAGACAGCAGCGCGACGGTGGTGACAGCAAGTTTGAAACGCATGATGGGTGACTCCACTGGGTTGACTGCGGCGTTGGATAGCCAACCCCCAATCGAGTTCCATGGGCGAGCGCGTTTACTTTTGCTCGCTCTGCGGCGTCACTCGCAGCACCTCTTCAATTGTGGTCAGACCCGCCGCGACTTTCTGGGCCCCGGATAGCCGCAAGCTGCGCATGCCTTCCTTGAACGCCTGACGGCGGATCGCCAGCAAGTCGGTGTCCGGATTGATCAATGCTTTGACCCCGTCAGTCAGTTGCATGATTTCGTAAACCCCGGCGCGGCCGTGATAGCCGGTGTCGCGACATTCCAGGCAACCGATGGCACGTTGGGCGTGGGTGGGCAGAGGGGCTTGCCAGGGTTTGGTCAGGGTTTGCCAGTCCTCTTCACCGAGCGTCAGTGGTGCTTTGCAGTGCGGACACAACGTGCGCACCAGGCGCTGGGCCATGACGCCGAGCACCGTGGCTTTGATCAGGTAGTGCGGCACGCCGAGTTCCAACAGGCGACTGATTGCGCTCGGCGCGTCATTGGTGTGCAACGTCGAGAGCACCAGGTGGCCGGTGAGCGCCGCCTGAATCGCCATTTCGGCGGTTTCGAGGTCGCGTATCTCGCCGATCATGATGATGTCCGGGTCTTGTCGCATCAGCGCGCGCACGCCGGCGGCGAACGTCAGGTCGATGTTGTGCTGGACCTGCATCTGGTTGAACGCGGGCTCGACCATTTCAATCGGGTCTTCAATGGTGCAGAGGTTGACCTCTGGCGTCGCCAGTTTCTTGAGCGTGGTGTACAGCGTGGTGGTTTTGCCCGAACCGGTCGGCCCGGTGACCAGAATGATGCCGTTGGGCTGACGAGTCATGTCCTGCCAGCGACGCAGGTCTTCGGCGGAAAACCCTAGCTGGTCGAAATCCTTGAGCAGGACTTCCGGGTCGAAAATCCGCATGACCATTTTTTCGCCGAATGCCGTCGGTAACGTCGACAGCCGCAACTCGACTTCACCGCCGGCCGGGGTCTTGGTTTTCACCCGGCCGTCCTGGGGTTTGCGCTTTTCCGCGACGTTCATCCGCCCGAGGCTCTTCAGGCGACTGACGATGGCCATGGTCACCTGTGGCGGGAATTGATAGACGTTGTGCAACACGCCGTCGATGCGAAAGCGCACCGTGCCTTGCTCGCGACGGGGTTCGATGTGGATATCGCTGGCGCGCTGCTGGAAGGCGTACTGAAACAGCCAGTCAACGATGTTGACGATGTGCGCGTCATTGGCGTCCGGCTCCTGGTCGCTGGCGCCGAGGTTGAGCAGCTGCTCGAAGTTGCCCAGGGCGCTGGTCTGTTGATCGGCGCTGGTCGCGCCGCTGACCGATTTGGCCAACCGGAAAAACTCGACGCTAAACCGTTGGATGTCGACAGGGTTGGCCACGACCCGTTTGATCGGCAGCTTCAACACGTGGGTCAGGTCGGCTTCCCAGCCTTTGACGTAGGGTTGGGCGCTGGCCACGGTCACCGCGTCGCGGTCGATGGACACCGCGAGTATCTTGTGGCGCTGGGCAAAGGCGTAGGACATCAACGGCGTAATGGCCGCGACGTTGATCTTCAGCGGATCGATGCGCAAGTAAGGCTGGCCGGCCTGTTGCGCCAGCCACAGGGTCAGGTTCTCCAGGTCCAGGCGTTTTCCGGGACGGCTGAGATCGTCGAGGTGTTGGCTGGCAATGAATTCCAGCGGGTGCAGCTGGCCATTGGCGGTGTGGCGGCGGCGAGCATTGAGCGCGTGCTCGGCCGAGTCATGGCTGATAAAGCCTTGGGCGACCAGTTCGCGCAATAAATCATTGAGATCCAGCCAGCGGTCCTGAATGGCAAGTTGAACGGACATGCGGGCTCCTCATGAACACAATCCGCGAAGGATAGTCGCGGACCTGTCGACCGTTGGGCCACTACCGGACAAAGTCGTGTCGCGGTTTTTCAGCCTGCCGCCTGGGCCGGCTCATCCCACACCGCATCAGCCGCTTGCAGCTCGACCGAGCAGACGCTGATCAAGTTACGAAGTTTCTCCGCAATCACTTGGGCGCGATGCCAGCTGAGACCGTCCATGACGATGTCGATCGACAGCAAGTCATCCCGTCGCTGCACATTGACCTGTTGTGGTGTCAGAAACTGCAAGGCGAACAGATTGAGCGCCCGGCACAGCAGGTCCGGTTCCGCTTCGGCGAGCAATTGATAGTGAACCCGGCTGTGGGCGTTGCTGACGTTCCAGACATCGGCGCGGGTGGGCAGGGTATGGACGGCTTCTAAATGCGGCATGGTCGGTCTCCGAAATCACTGGAGGAATTTTTACATTCGTTGTTGGGCATTTCTTATCTATGATTGGGCTTATTGGCGATTTACCGAATCGAATAATCCAAAAATATAGTGATTAAAGGTTTTTCTATGCAAAGCGAGCTGGATGGCTACGACCGCAAGATTCTCGCGTTGCTGCAAGAGGACGCTTCGCTCTCCAGCGCGCAGATCGCCGAACAGGTGGGGCTGTCGCAGTCGCCGTGCTGGCGGCGGATTCAGCGGATGAAAGAAGAAGGGATCATTCGCGGGCAGGTGACATTGCTGGATCGCAAGAAGATCGGGCTGAACACGCAGATCTTTGCCGAGATCAAACTCAACGCGCACGGGCGTTCGAACTTCACAGAATTCACCGAGGCGATTCGCGGGTTTCCGGAGGTGCTGGAGTGTTATGTGCTGATGGGGTCGGTGGATTTTTTGCTACGGATTGTCACGGCGGACATTGAGGCGTATGAGCGGTTTTTCTTCGAGAAACTGTCGATGGTGCCGGGGATACAGGAAGTGAACTCGATTGTGGCGTTGTCGGAAATCAAGTCGACGACGAGTTTGCCGGTGTAGCACAGGCAGAGCGCTTTTGTGGCGAGGGGCTCTTGTGGCTCACCACAAAAGCCCCCTAACCATAAGGTTTTACATACGCAGCAGCATTTTCCAGGCACGATTCTGATAAACCGCAATCGCCTGCTGCTTGCGCGCATCCAGCGATTCATCGGTAATCGGCTCGTTAGCCAGCAGCGCCAGCTGTTTCAATTCACCGTACAGGCGATCCATTTCCGGGATGTCCAGCACGTGACGGGCATGGTGCAGCCAGGCCTGGATGCGTTCGATGCGCGGCAGTTGCTCGGCCAGGTCTTCCGGTTGTTGCTGATAACGCTGTAATTGCAGGGAGGTCGCTTCTTCTCCCAGCAAACGCGGCAACCAGCTGCCCAGTTGCGCCGCGCCCTGGCGATTGCCACGGACATTGCGATCGGCCGACCAGGTGCGGGCCAGCAACCAGCGTGAGGTGCTCAGCGAGAACAGGCCCCAACGCGGATCTTCCAGCTCCTCGAGGAATTGTTCCGGCGCGGCTTTGCGCACGTCTTCGTCCTCGATACCGGCTAGCACCAACGGACGCCAGTCTTCCAGCAACGCGTCCAACGCAAGGCGCAGGTCGTGCGTCGACTGGCGTGGCGCGGCCTGGCCCAGGCTGCTGAGCAGTGCGCGCAATTCAGCGAGGTTTTCGACCCAGTCCTGCAGCAGGCGCCAGTGGCCGTTGAAGCGATATTGCTCGGCCAGGCGCTGGCTGCTGCCCAGCAAATGCCAGCTCAGCGCGGCGAAGGCATCGTCCAGCGGGGTTTCGGCGGTGATTTGCGGCGCCGGCAGGCTCAGCGAATAGCTGTTGGCGTCGTACAAGCGATAACCGCGCTCGGCCTTGCTGATGTCACATGGCATCAGGGCCAGGGTCGCGGCCAGTTCGGCAGCCAGTTCCAGCAGGGCAGCCGGCTCGCCTTCGCGCAATTCCAGTTCCAGCTCGCAGATTTCTTCTTTCTGCTTGCCGACGATCACGTGGCCCAGGTCCAGCGCAGCTTCGATGACCACTTTGGTCTTGCCACGGCCCCAGGCGATTTCCGCGCGTTCGCGCACGAAATCGGTGGTGAAAATCGGCTTGAGGGTTTTCTTGTCCAGTTCGGCCAGTTCCTCGGGCCAGCATTCGCCGTCGAGTTTCTTCACGTCGAGCTTGGCTTTGGGCAGGTTCCAGTCGTATTCGTTACGCTCGGACAGGCCGGCGACACTTTGGCCACGGGTCTTGAGGGTCTGAATCACTTCTTCGCCATCGCGGCGCAGGCGCAGGGCAACCTTGGCACGGGCCAGGTCGCGCTCAGGCGTGTCGAAGTACTGATTCATCAACTCACGGCGTTCCCAGCCACTTTTGTTGCGTTTTTTCAGGAGCGGGTGCTCGCGCAGGGCGGCGAGGGTTTCGCGGCTGACGCGGAGCTTGATTTCGGTTTCTTTCTGCATGGCCGGAAAATCCAGAATCGGGAGCGCAGCCGGGGGAATGTGTGGCTGCCAAGGTCGTGCAGTGTACAGCACTGGATAAACCTACGCGCCGCGACGGTTTATTCCTGTCGCCGGATGGTTCTATGATGGACTTCAATTCGGCAGTTGGAGTCAGCGATGCCTATACCGTCCATGAAAGATCAGTTCGCTGCGCTGATCGCTGCACCGTCGGTAAGTTGTACCCAACCGAACCTGGATCAGACCAACCGCCCGGTGATCGATTTGCTAGCGACGTGGCTTGGCGATCTGGGTTTTGTCTGCGATATCCAGCAGGTCAGCCCCGGCAAGTTCAACCTGCTCGCCAGTTTTGGTTCGGGCCCTGGTGGCTTGGTGTTGGCCGGTCACAGTGACACGGTGCCGTTCGACGGCGCGTTGTGGCAGACCGATCCGCTGAAGCTCACCGAAGTGGATGGCCGTTGGGTTGGCCTGGGCAGTTGCGACATGAAGGGTTTTTTCGCCCTGGCCATCGAAGCGGTAATACCGCTGCTCGATCAGCCATTCAAACAGCCGCTGCTGATCCTCGTTACCTGCGATGAAGAGAGCTCGATGTCTGGTGCCCGCGCACTGGCCGCAGCCGGGCGTCCATTGGGCCGCGCGGCGGTCATTGGCGAGCCGACCGGGCTGAAGCCGATCCGCATGCACAAAGGCATCATGATGGAGCGCATCGACATTCTCGGTCAGAGCGGCCATTCCTCGGACCCAAGCCTGGGCCACAGCGCCCTTGAAGCGATGCACGATGCGATCGGCGAATTACGCGGTCTGCGTCTGTTGTGGCAGCGCGAATTTCGCAATCCGCAGTTTGGCGTACCGACACCGACCATGAACTTCGGCTGCATCCATGGTGGCGATAACCCTAACCGTATCTGCGGTCAGTGCTCATTGGAGTTTGACCTGCGACCGTTGCCGGGTATGGACCCCAAAGCCTTGCGTGCGGAGATTCTGCAGCGGCTCAAACCGGTTGCCGAACGGCATCAGGTGAAAATCGATTACGCGCCGTTGTTCCCCGAAGTACCCCCTTTTGAACAGGCCGAGGACGCTGAATTGGTCCGGATTGCCGAGAAGCTCACCGGCCATCGCGCCGAAGCAGTGGCGTTCGGCACAGAAGCGCCTTATCTTCAGCAACTTGGCTGCGAGACGCTGGTGCTTGGCCCGGGTGATATCGCCTGCGCCCACCAGCCGGGGGAATACCTGGAAATGTCACGTTTGCAGCCTACGGTGCATCTATTACGACAATTGGTTCAACATTACTGCCTGACACCGGCCGCATTGCAATCCTTGTAGGTGTTGTAAATTGCCAGTGTTCAAACCCGTATCCATCAGGAGAGCGCGCGTGTCGCCAAGCCTGTTCCGACGATAACCATCAGCCCGCTGTGCGTTTTCAGTGTCGCCCATTTTTTGGCTGCTATTTATTTACAGGCCCAGGTTCATGCCCGACTACGTTAATTGGCTTCGTCACGCTTCGCCTTACATCAATGCCCACCGCGATTGCACCTTTGTCGTCATGCTCCCCGGCGATGGGGTGGAACACCCGAATTTTGGCAATATCGTCCACGACCTGGTGCTGTTGCACAGCCTGGGCGTACGGCTGGTGCTGGTTCACGGTTCCCGTCCGCAAATTGAAACCCGCCTCGCCGCTCGAGGCCTGACCCCGCATTACCATCACGGCATGCGCATCACCGATGCCGCGACGCTGGAGTGTGTGATCGATGCGGTCGGTCAGCTGCGTATCGCCATTGAAGCGCGCCTGTCCATGGACATGGCCTCATCGCCGATGCAGGGTTCGCGCTTGCGGGTGGCCAGCGGCAATCTGGTCACGGCGCGCCCGATTGGTGTGCTCGAAGGCGTGGACTATCACCACACCGGCGAAGTGCGTCGGGTCGACCGCAAAGGCATCAATCGCCTGCTGGACGAGCGCTCCATCGTCTTGTTGTCGCCGCTGGGTTACTCGCCGACCGGTGAGATCTTCAACCTCGCCTGCGAAGACGTCGCCACGCGTGCGGCCATCGACCTGAGCGCGGACAAGTTGCTGCTGTTCGGCGCCGACCTGGGCTTGATCGATGAAAACGGTCGTCTGGTGCGAGAATTGCGTCCGCAACAAGTGCCGGCGCATTTGCAGCGTCTGGGCAGCAACTATCAGGCTGAGCTGCTTGATGCGGCGGCAGAAGCGTGCCGGGGCGGCGTGGCGCGCAGCCATATCGTCAGCTATGCCGAAGACGGTGCGCTACTGACTGAGCTGTTCACCCGCGACGGTGGCGGTACGCTGGTGGCGCAGGAGCAATTTGAAATTGTGCGCGAAGCGGCGATTGAGGATGTCGGCGGTTTGCTGGATTTGATCAGCCCGCTGGAAGAGCAGGGGATTCTGGTGCGTCGCTCTCGTGAAGTGCTGGAGCGTGAAATCGAGCAATTCAGCGTAGTCGAACGTGAAGGCATGATCATCGCCTGTGCGGCGTTGTATCAGATTGCCGATTCGGACGCCGGAGAGCTGGCGTGCCTGGCAGTGAACCCGGAATACCGCCATGGCGGGCGCGGTGATGAACTGCTGGAGCGCATCGAAACCCGTGCCCGGACCCAAGGGTTGAAAACCCTGTTCGTGCTGACGACCCGTACCGCTCACTGGTTCCGCGAGCGCGGGTTTGTGCCGAGCAGCGTAGAACGCCTGCCTTCGGCGCGGGCTTCGCTGTACAACTATCAGCGTAATTCGAAGATCTTCGAAAAAACCTTATAACCGCGGCGCCCCCATCGCGAGCAGGCTCGCTCCCACAATGTATCTGCATTCACTGGAGATTTCCTGTGGGAGCGAGCCTGCTCGCGATGGGCTGCGCAGCAGCCCCTGGCAATTATTCAGCCACAAACTTCGCACTGACATACGCCGAATAATCCGGCAGCACCGTTTCAACCTTCCCCTGTTCCTTCAAGAATTTCGCCGTTTCGCCAATCGCCTTGGCCGTGCCGCCGTCCAATAGCGCTGTGGTCTGCTGGGTCTTGGCATCCGGGAACGTAGAGCCGGCCAACAACTCCGGCACATCGACCGCATTGGCACCGGTCAGTTTGGCGATTTTCTGCACAGGTACCGAATCGGCGGTCCAGCTGTCTTTATGCGCGGCGTAGTCGGCGAACGAGTCCAGGGTGACCTTGGCAAACTTGGCCACCACCTCAGGGTGTTTCTCTGCGTAATCTTTACGCGCGACCCAGACTTCAAACGTCGGCGCCCCCCACTGACCGACCTGCGCGGCATCCGTCAATGTCTTGCCTGTCTTGCGAATTTCTCCCAGCGCCGGAGACCAGACAAACGCGCCATCAATATCACCACGCTTCCATGCTGCTGCGATCTCCGCCGGTTGCAAATTCACCACTTTGACTTTCGAGGCGTCCAGGCCCCAGTGCTTCAGTGCGCCGAGCAAACTGTAGTGAGAGGTTGAAACGAAGGGGGTGGCGATGGTCTTGCCGATCAAGTCTTGCGGTTTGTCGATGCCGCTCCCGTTGCGCACCACTAGGGCTTCGGCTGCATTGATCTGGGCGGACACGATGAACGCGATGATCGGCAGATTGCGCGAGGCGGCTGCGGCCAAAGGGCTGGAACCGAGGTTGCCGATCTGCACGTCGCCGGAAGCGATGGCGGTCACCACTTCGGGGCCGCTGTTGAATCGGCGCCAGTCAATTTTCTGGCCGATGGCTTGTTCGTACACGCCATCCGCCTGGGGGACTTTGCTGGGGTCGATTCCGGTTTGATAACCCACAGTCAGGTTGGCCGCTTGAGCGGAATGAGAAAATATCAGGGACACACAAACTGTAACAAAGAGGCTGGATAGTTCGCGTCTGGTCGTCATGGCATTGCCTTTCGGTGGGGGTTTGTTTCCGAATTGCTTCAAACGCTAAACGATCTAAAAAACATCGAACAAATACCATTTGGTAATTAGCTTATGAGCTGGGGGCTCTATTCCGTGGCAGCGCGTAGTACAGGGCTAAATTCCTTAAAGGTATGAAAAACGCATGGGCTAGTTCTTTACAGATTTATGACGAGCACATGTCCAACATTGACCAAAAAACGGGGGATTAGACCATGGTCGTAGACACACAAAG